>DASWAW010000314.1:0-4294 GCA_036390955.1 Arthrobacter sp. | reverse complement strand
CCAGCACCTTGCCGTCGCGGTCCACGGGGGCGGCGATGCCGGCGCCCACGGCGAGGACGTCGGCCGGGCCGGCCCCCGCGGCCGCCAGCGCCCGGCGGCAGGCACGGTCGACGACGTCGATCCGCTCCTCCGCGGGGATGTCGGCGGCCCGGAAGCCCTCGCTGGACCGTCCGACGACGGTGCCGCGCAGGTCCGCGACGGCCGCGGTGGTGGTGGCCGCGCCGATGTCCAGGCCGAGGACGAACCCTGCCCGTGAGTTCAGCTCGAAGCGCCGGGCCGGGCGGCCCTTGCGGGGGGTCCCGGGCTGTTCCTCGCCGCGGGCGCCCAGTTCCCGGATCCAGCCGCGCCGGATCAGGTCTTCACAGACGGCAATGACGGATGCCCGTGTCAGGCCGGTCCGGGCCATCAGTTCCGTGCCGGTGGCGACCTCCGTGGTGCGGATGACGCCGAGCACGGACTGGGCGTTCACCCGGCGCAGCAGCTGGGGGGTGGCGGCGGCGTGCGGCATCGGAATATTGACCTCCCCGTCGGTCCGGACCCATAATTGTTCAGGCAATATATTTAGCTTGTATCTAAATTACCAGAACCAGTCCGAACACCGGAGGATCACCCCTTGTCCAACACCGCCACGCTGGCAACCCTGTCCGGTTCCGATCTCGCCGCCGACCCCAATTGGTGGCGGCAGGCATCTGTGTACCAGATCTACCCGCGCAGCTTCTACGACTCCAACGGTGACGGCCTTGGCGACATCAGGGGCATCACGGCCAAGGTCCCGTACCTGAAGGAACTCGGGATCGACGCCGTCTGGCTGTCCCCGTTCTACCCGTCAGCCCTCGCCGACGGCGGCTACGACGTCGACGACTACCGCGACGTGGACCCCAAGCTCGGAACGCTGGCCGACTTCGACGAGATGTCCGCCGCCCTGCACGCTGCCGGCATCAAGCTGATCGCCGACATCGTCCCGAACCACTCCTCGAACCGGCACATCTGGTTCCAGGAGGCCCTCGCCTCCCCGCGCGGCTCCGACGCCCGAGAGCGCTACATCTTCCGCGACGGCAAAGGTGAGAACGGCGAAATCCCGCCGTCGGACTGGGAGTCCGTCTTCGGCGGCCCGGCCTGGGAACGCATCACCGAGCCGGACGGCACCCCCGGCCAGTGGTACATGCACATCTTCGCCAAGGAACAGCCGGACCTGAACTGGTCCAACCGCGAAATCCGCGACGATTTCCTCAAGACCCTGCGCTTCTGGTCCGACCGCGGCGTGGACGGCTTCCGGGTCGACGTGGCGCACGCCCTGACCAAGGACCTCACCGAGCCGCTGCTGTCCAAGGTCGAGCTGAGCGAGGCCAACAGCGGAACCGACGGCTTCGACGACGGCTCGCACCCGTTCTGGGACCGCGACGAGGTCCACGAGATCTACGTCGAATGGCGCGAGGTCTTCAACGAATACAGCCCGCCGCGCACCGCCGTCGCCGAGGCGTGGGTCCATGCCAGCCGCCGCGGCCGCTACGCGAGCCCGCAGGGCCTGGGCCAGGCCTTCAACTTCGACCTGCTCCAGGCGGACTTCGACGCCGAGGAATTCCGCGAAATCATCACCCGGAACCTCGCCGAGGCCACCGAGTCCGGCGCGTCCTCCACCTGGGTGTTCTCCAACCACGACGTCGTCCGCCACGCCACGCGCTACGGCCTGCCCCAGGGCGGCGGCCGGCACGCCAAGGGCCAGGACGGCAAGGGCTGGCTGCTGGCCGGCGCGCCGCCCGAGGAGCTCGACGTCGAGCTCGGGCTGCGCCGCGCCCGCGCGGCCACCCAGCTGATGCTCGCGCTGCCCGGCTCCGCTTACCTCTACCAGGGTGAGGAGCTCGGGCTCCAGGAGGTCGCGGAAATCCCCGACGCCGACCGCCAGGACCCGACCTTCTTCCGCAACAAGGGCGTCGAGATCGGCCGCGACGGCTGCCGCGTACCGCTGCCCTGGGCCGCAGAGGGTACCTCCTTCGGGTTCGGCGACGGCGGGGCGCACCTGCCGCAGCCGGCCTGGTTCAGCCGATACGCGGTCGCCGCCGAGGACGGTGTCGAGGGTTCCACCCTTGAGTTCTACCGCCGGGCACTGAAGCTGCGCCGCGAGCTGCAGACCTCCGAGGAACTGCAATGGCACGCCACGACGAGCCCCGCGGTGCTGCACTTCAGCCGCCCGGGCGGCTGGCAGACCGTGACCAACTTCGGTGACGAGCCCGTGGAGCTCCCCGCCGGAGAGGTGCTGCTCAGCAGCGGACCGCTTGAGGGGAACCTCCTGCCGGGCAGCACCACCGTCTGGGTCCGGTGAACCTGCCGGACAGCAGGGATCCGGCCGCGCAGGCTGCACGGCCGGCCCCGGGACAGCTGCCGGCCCAGGAGCTGATTTACGGCTGCATGGGACTGGGCGGCAGCTGGTCGTCCGAGCCGCACTCGTCCGCGCACGTGGACGAGGCGGCTGCCGCCGTCGACGCCGCCCTCGAGGCCGGCATCACCCTGTTCGACCACGCCGACATCTACCGCCGCGGCAAGTCCGAGGCGGTCTTCGGCGAGGTGCTGGCGCAGACCCCCGGGCTGCGCGGCCGCATCCGGCTGCAGACCAAGGTCGGCATCCGGCTCAATGAACAGGGCCTGGAGACGTATTACGACCTGAGCCGGGATGCCATCCTGGCCCGGGTCAACGAGAGCCTCGCCCGGCTCCGCACGGACTACGTGGACGTCCTGATGCTGCACCGCCCCGATCCGCTGCTGGACCCCGCTGAGGTGGATTCCGCCGTCGGGCAGCTTATGGCGGAAGGCAAGGTCCGGGCGCTCGGCGTGTCCAACATGTCCGGGGCGCAGATCGAGGTGCTGCAGGACCGGCTCGGGACACCGGTGGTCGCCAACCAGCTGGAGATGAGCCTGTCCCGGCGCGCCTGGCTGGAAAGCACGGTGCTGGTCAACCACGCCGAGGGAACGGACTACAGCTTCCCGCACGGCACGGTGGAGCACTGTGTCCGGCACGGAATTACCCTGCAGGCGTACGGCTCCCTGGCTCAGGGCCTCTACACGGGGGCGCCGGCCGCGGCCCCGTCGGCCGCCGAGGAGGCGACCGCCGGGCTCGTGGCGCAGCTGGCCGCGGAGAAGAAGACCACCGGGGAGTCGGTCCTGCTGGGCTGGCTGATGAAGCACCCGGCCCGGATCGCCCCCGTGATCGGCACCGCCAACCCGGACCGCATCCGCGCCTGCGCCGACGCCGCGGAGGTCGCTGCCGGCATGACCCGGGCCGAGTGGTACCGGCTCTGGGTCACGGCGCGCGGCAGCAACATCCCTTAGCCCCGCCGTCACACCCCACCCCAAGTAGCTCGCAGCTGAGGCCGTTCTGAGTGCTGAGAACGGCTTCTGCTGCGAGCTACCTGGGCGGGGACGTGATTTTGGTCGTATTGGTCGGTCCGGAGGGCCGGAATACTTCGCGGGAGACCCCCCTGAACGGATAGCGTAGATACATGACTTCCACCACCACCGCCGGGACCGTCCGGCCCCAACGCAACATCCCAGCCGAAATCGCCCGTTCCTGGCTGCTCGTCAACGCCATGAAGCCGGAGCTCTTCGACCAGTCGGCCGTATCCCGCGCGGACGCCATCATCCTTGATATCGAGGACGCGGTGGACCCCTCGCAGAAGGACATCGCCCGCGCCAACGTCGTGGACTGGCTGACAGCCGGCGGCAGCGCCTGGGTCCGGATCAACGACGCCACGAGCCCCTTCTGGGCCGACGACCTCGCCGGGCTCCGCGGCACCCCGGGCCTGCTCGGGGTAATGCTCGCCAAGACCGAATCCGCGGACCAGGTTACCGAGAGCTTCCACCGCATGGACGGCAAGACGCCGGTCATCGCGCTCGTCGAGTCCGCCGTCGGCATCGAGGAAGCCAACAACATCGCCAAGGCGCAGGGCGCGTTCCGGCTGGCCTTCGGCTCGGGCGACTTCCGCCGCGACACCGGCATGGCGGCCACCGCCGAGGCCATGGCCTACCCGCGCGCCAAGCTGGTCGTCGCCAGCCGCGTCGGGAACCTGCCGGGCCCCATCGACGGCCCCACCGTCGGCACCAACCACCCCATCCTCCGCGAGCAGACCGGCATCACCGTGATGATGGGCATGACCGGCAAGCTGTGCCTCGCGATCGACCAGACCCCGGTCATCAATGAGGTCATCAGCCCGACGCCGTCCGACGTCGCCTGGGCCACGGACTTCATGGCGGACTTCGAGGCCAGCGGCCGCGTCATCCGCGACGGCTCCGACCTGCCCCG
>DASWAW010000313.1:0-7083 GCA_036390955.1 Arthrobacter sp. | reverse complement strand
TGCCACCGCGCCTCCGACGTCGGCGTGACCGTCCCCGGGGACCCGGTGGCTTACGCGCACGAGTCCTGCCCGGAGCACGGAAGCGAGGTCTGAGGCGTCAGACCGATCGGGCCGCTAGCTGGTCGCGCTGCACGTATCCCTGACCCGTCGTTCAGCACGCCGGTATTCGGTCTGCAGACGGTCAGCTTCGGCCGCGTTCTGGTCGGCAACGGAGACTTTCAGGTACCCGGCTACCAGCTTCATATCGCTTTTCAGCGAATCCGGCGCCTTGGAGGCCAACTCGGTGAACTGCCCGGTGATTTTGTTCCGGTCCATGGTCACAGCGGCGCCAGGGGCGGAGAATGACGCCGCCAGGTCTTTGTACTGCTTGCAGGCCTCTGTTGTACTCATCGGCGCTGAGCACCCGCTCAAGGCCAGGAGTGCGGCGGCCGCTACGGCAGCCAGGATTCGTGTCTTCAAGTTCTCCCCCACGGACTAGGGGGACGCAGCTGCGCCCCGCCGCCCAGCGTACCGCCCGCGCCGTCGGTGACCGCGCCCGGGTCGGCCGCACACATAGGGTCCATGAGTATTCAGATCCGCAATATCCCCAACGACGACATCCTTGCCCTCGCCGCCCAGTTGGATGGCCTGCACATTCAGACGGGCTCCACGGACATCAGCGGCCGGCTCGTGTCCGGGAACTTCCAGTCCGCCAAGGCGATGCCCGACGGGCGGATCGGCATCAAGCTGACCCGGTACATGAACGGCAAGCACGTCCTGGATAGTGTCGCCGTCTCCTCCGGAACGGACCCGCTGGGCCGGCCCTGGCACACCGCCTTCCACATCCGCGCGGACAGCGCCCTGCTCGCCAACCTCGAAGCGGCGTGAGCGACATGGATGTCACCAAGTTCGTCTTCCGCATTATCTTCAAGTCACTGGCCTTCCTTGCCCTGGCCGCCGCGACGTACTGGCTCTACGTCCACCCGGAGTACAAATATCACGGCTGGTACATCGGCACCGCCCTATGGGCTTTCATCATGGTGACAGATGTCGCCGACGACCTGCAGCCGGAAAGCCGGGCACCCTGGAAACAGTAGGACCCTGCCGGCGACGCGCCTGCCTGAACGGCGCACGAAGAACCCTCCTCTACAATTGGGCGGCCCCCTCGCGAGCCCAGACAACCCATGCCCGACAGACCAGAAAGACCCCATGACGATCACTTCTGACCATGCCGTTCCGGCCCAGGTTGACCTGAAGCAGGCTGCCGGCCCGGACCGCAAACCGCTGGTCCGCTGGCTGCTCGCCAACCAGGTCGCACCCGCCGGCCCCGAAGCCGAGGAAGACCACACGCCCAACGCCTGGTGGAAGGTCATGTGCCTGACCGGCGTCGACTACTTCTCCACCCTGTCCTACCTTCCCGGCATCGCCGCCCTCGCCGCCGGTGCCCTGTCCCCACTTGCGACGCTGCTGATCGTGGCCCTGACGCTGCTCGGCATGCTGCCCATGTACCGCCGGGTCGCGCAGGAAAGCCCGCACGGGCAAGGCTCGGTCGCCATGCTGGAGAAACTGCTGCCGTTCTGGCGGGGCAAGTTCTTCGTCCTTCTGCTGCTCGGGTTCGTCGCGACCTCATGGATCATCACCATCACCCTCTCCGGCGCCGACGCCACCGTGCACCTGCTGGAGAACCCGATGATCCCGGAAGAACTGAAAGGCAGCGCCGTCATCATCACGGTGATCCTGCTGCTCATCCTGGGCGGGGTGTTCCTGATCGGCTTCAACGAGGCCGTCGGCGTCGCCATTCCGCTTGTTGCCATCTACCTGCTCCTGAACGCCGCCGTCGTGGCCGCCGGGTTCGCTCACGTGTTCTCCGACCCGGCCCTCATCGCCGGGTGGACCGACCGGCTTCTGGCCAGCGCCGGCGGCGGACCCATGGACCTGATCGGCCCCGCCGTCATCGCCTTCCCGCTGCTGGTCCTGGGCCTGTCCGGATTCGAAACCGGCGTCTCCATGATGCCCCTGATCAAAGCCACCGGGAGCACCCCGGAGCAGCTTATGGCCTCACGGGTCAGGAACACCCGCAAGCTGCTCACCACGGCGGCGCTGATCATGAGCGTCTACCTGATGTCCACCAGCTTCCTCACGACGGTCATGATCCCGGCCAAGGAGTTTCAGGACGGCGGGCAGGCTAACGGCCGCGCCCTCGCCTACCTCGCGCACGAGCTGTTCGGCGCCGGCTTCGGGACCGTCTACGACATCTCCAGCGCCCTGATCCTCTGGTTCGCCGGCGCCTCCGCCATGGCCGGGCTCATCAACATCGTCCCCCGGTACCTGCCCGCCTACGGGATGGCACCGGAATGGGGCCGCGCCGTTCGGCCGGTCGTGATCGTCTACACGGTGCTGAGCGTCGGGATCACCATCGCGTTCAACGCCGACGTCAACGCCCAGGCCGGTGCCTACGCGACCGGAATCCTCGCCATGATGGTCTCCGGGGCCGTCGCCGTGACCGTCTCCGCCGTCCGCCGGCACAGCCGGGCCGGGACCGTCGGCTTCGGCGCACTGACCCTGGTTCTGCTCTACGCGCTGGGCGCCAACATCATCGAAAAGCCGGACGGCATCGCGATCTCGGCGTTCTTCATCGTCGGCATCATCATCGTTTCGCTGATCTCCCGGGTGAAGCGCACCACCGAACTGCGCCTCGAAACCATCGAGTTCGACGAAGCGGCCCGCCAGTTCATCACCGATTCAATCGCCTTCGACGGTCTCCTGAACGTCATCGCCAATAAACGACAGTCCGGTGACAAGGCCGAGTACGCCGACAAGGAATACGAACAGCGCGGACTCAACCCGGTCCCGGGCCCGGCCGATGTCATCTTCCTGGAAGTGCAGATCTCCGACCCGTCGGCGTTCAGCCATACCCTGCGGGTCGAAGGCGTCGAGGTGGACGGTTACCGGATCCTCCGGGTGAAGTCCCCTGCAGTGCCGAACGCGATCGCCGCGGTCCTGCTGGCCCTGCGCGACTCGACCGGCACGAAGCCGCAGTGCTATTTCGAGTGGTCCGAGGGAAATCCGGTCGGCCACCTCATGCGGTACCTGTTCCTGGGCCAGGGCGACACGGCCCCGCTGGTGCGCGAAATCCTCCGCGAGGTCGAGCACGACGCGGCCCTCCGGCCGGGCATTCACGTCGGCTAGACAGCCTGCAGCGGGGTCGCCGCGGACACCGGCGAACCTGCCCCGGCAGAAATGGGAGGGGGCTTCGGCCCCTCCCACATTGTTGCCCGGCGGGGCACCTTCATCTGCCCCGCCGCACACATGAGGTTTATGAACCTCTCCAGCAAGCGTCTCGCCCTGTCCGTAACACTCATCGCGCTTCTTGGAGTTACCGGCTGCTCGGCCGCCGTCGCACCGAAAGCGCACGAATCGTTTACCCCGGCAGCAGTGGCGACCGCCACCGCAACCCCGTCGGAAGCCGCAGCGGACAGCGAAGACAACTCGGCGCAGACCGATCCGGCCGACGCGACATCCACTCCCGGCGGGGCACCTTCCATCGCGGCCGTCCCGGCCGTTGCCATGTCCGGCGCCGCACCTGACGTGAAGTCCATCCACTCCCCGGACAAGGTCGCCCGCGACATGACCCTGGCCGACGGCCAGTGCAAGGTCCGCAACCTCGACGCCGGTGCCGGCCTGTACCTGCCGGACCCCTCCTGCACCCCGGGCGCCACCGATCCGGCAGTTACGCAGGACAACCTGGCCACCACGATCTGCAAGTCCGGCTACACGTCATCCGTCCGGGCGCCTGTTTCGGACACGAACAAGGTCAAGGCCCTGAGCCTGACCCAGTACGGCCAGACCCGGGTCGCGTCCACCGAATTCGACCACCTGATCTCTCTCCAGCTGGGTGGGACGAACGCGGTCTCCAACCTGTGGCCGGAGCCGAACCGTGCCGGCGCCCCGGGCACCACCAACCCCAAGGACGCCATCGAGACGCGCCTGAACAAGGCCGTGTGCTCGCACCGGGTCTCACTTGTCGCGGCGCAGAAGGCCATCGCCCACAACTGGGTCACCGCCGAGAAAGACCTCGGACTCTGATGTCGGCGGCATCGATCCCGGCCAGGCAAGGAGTCCGCCCGCTGACCGTCCGTGAGCGGTGGGTGATGGTCTTCGTCGGCTTCGGCGCTGGTCCCTGGCTGGCGGACCTGTTCCCGTTCTTCAATGGCTCCGCCGCGGAACTCAACGACCAGGGGCTCCTCCCGGCCGCCGTCGCCTTCGAGGTAGGCAGCGTCCTCCTCGGATGTGCTGTCTTCTGGCTTGTCAGCTACGCCCTGCGCCTCGCTGCGCTCTCTCCTCGGGCACCGAAGTGGCTCAGCCGGGGAATGGACCCCGGACCCGCCAGCTAGCTTCCTGAATGGTCAAGGCCTCCCCGATCTCCGGCTGGGCGGCCTTCGGCATGTCAGCAGGCTTTGACGACCGGAAGTTCATCCCATTCGGTGGTGTACCGCGGGGACAAGGCCAGGCGCTTCATTCCCCACGAGGGTGCTTCCACAAGACCGGCGATCCCGAGCCCGATGGCACCGGTGCCGAAGCGGTCCATGACGTCCCCGAGCAGTGCCCCGATGCGCTTCTCCTCGTGGGCGGTGGCGAACATCGGCAGCTGCGGGGCGGCGCCGGCCGGGGTCAGGTCGGTGAGCATCACTCCGGCCCGCGCGTACGGGACGCCATCCATCACCGAGCCTTCCAGGGCGGCGGTGGCCGCCTTGGTCAGGATGACCGGATCCGCCGTCGGCGCGGGCAGCTTCACGGTCGCGGACGGGAAGGACCGGGCTGTCTCGTTAAAGTGGGAGGTCCCGGCGAAGCAGGTCATGATCCTGGCCTGCTGGCCGTCCTTGGCGAGCCGGATCGCAGCCTGCTGGGCGTAGATGGCCATCACCTCGTGCATCCGGGCAGCCGTCGTCACCGGGGTCGAGAAGGACCGGGAGAAGATCAGCTGCTGCTTGGTGGTGATCTCCGTTTCGATCGGAATGCACGGGATGCCGTTGAGCTCCATGATGGTGCGCTGCATCAGCACGGAAAACTTCTTCCGCATCGCCACCGGGTCGGAGGCTTTCAGGTCAGCGATCGTGAAGATCCCGATCCCGTTCAGCTTCTTACCCAGCCGGCCGGCGATCCCCCAGATCCCGGTGACCGGCACCTTGGACATGATGGCGTCGGCGTGGCCGGCGGGCAGCGTGTCCCAGGAGCAGACACCCTGCAAGGCCGGGTTCTGCTTGGCGACCCGGTTGACGAACTTCGCCAGGGTTTTGGTCGGGGCGATGCCCACACAGACGGGCAATCCGGTGTGCCGGGCGATGGTGGCCTTGATCTCGGAGCCGGCCTCCATGAGCTCCTCCGGAGTGCCGCGGAGCAGTGCGAAGGCCTCATCAATACTGTAGATCTCGGTGATGGCGGCATAGCGTCCGATGATCTCCATGACCCGGGCTGACATGTCCCCGTAGAGCTCGTAGTTGGACGATTTGTGGATCAGGCCGGTGCGTTTGGCGTCGGCGGCGAGCTTGAACCAAGGGTCCCCGTTGTCGATCCCCAGGGCCTTGGCCTCGCTGGATCGGGCGACGACGCAGCCGTCGTTGTTGGACAACACGACCACCGGCTTGCCTTCCAGGGAAGGATCGAAGGCACGCTCGGCCGACACGTAGAAGCTGTTGACATCGATCAGGGCCGTCCGCTCAACCCTGGCGCCGGTGGAGCTCATTTGACGGCCGGTTCGAAGATACCCGCAGTGGCAGTCAGCCTCGGGCCCGCGCCCCTGTTGCTTCGGCTTCGACTGCCGCAGCTGCAATGAGCAGCGTCCGGGCGTCGACCTTGATCGTGTGATTCTTTCCGTCCGAGTCGGTCAGGCACACGAACACGGTGCCGTCGGCATCGGCGCCGGAGAGGTGCAGGCTGCAGCAACCCGCTTTGTCGGTAAGGTTCTCTGCCATGGTGGGGTCCTTTCAGGCCTGTGTCCGGCGCCGGAAGGCAGCGGATCTGACTGACCTCATGTGTGCGGAGGCAGAAGCTGCCGTCTCCGGCCAGCTCAGACATGGTGCAGGCAGCGGGTCACAACGCCCCAGATGGTGAGGTCGGCCAACTCGGGGATGACGATGTCCGGGTAGTCGGGGTTTTCGGCGGCCAGCCGGACCTCACCGTGCTCGAGCCGGAGCCGCTTGATGGTCAGCTCCCCGTCCAGGACGGCGACAACGACGTTCCCGTCCGCCGGCACCAGGGACCGGTCCACGACGAGCTCATCCCCGTCGGCGATCCCGGCGCCGTCCATGGAATGCCCGGAGACGCGGACCAGGAACGTGCAGGTGATGTCCCTGATGAGGTGCTTGTTCAGGTCGACGCGGCCGGTGAAATAGTCCTGGGCCGGAGACGGGAAGCCGGCGGCGACCGCCACGTCAGCATAGAGTGGACCGTCCAGCAGGGACAGTTCGAGGTCCAGGGCAGCGATGACGTCAGCGCCCATTGCACTCTCACTTCAGATCGATTTCGGATACGTGTTCTACACATCTTTTCCACATGTGGATATGTGTTCGATTATACGCCCCGGGGAGCGCCTCAGCACCGGCCGCACACATGAGCCCCATGACCATTTCGACACCACAGGGCCCGCAGCTGACCATCGGCGGACTCATCGCCGTCCTCGACGAAGTCCCGGGCGGACTCCTCATCCACCTGAGCGGCTTTGGCACCGACATCGTCCCCATGGAGCTGCGGCTCCACCGCATGCGCACCGAGGGCATCACGATCCTCGGCCGCTACGAGCGGGCCAGCTGGATGACGGTGGACCGGTTCAAAGTGATGCTCGCCCAGCACGCCAGCCAGCCGGTCACCAAATTCAACCCGAACCCGACCACGATGAATGCGCCTTTATGGGCCGCTCGCACCAGCGAGGACACGCTCGAGTTCAGGGCGGTCACCGGGGTGGACGTCATCAATGACACCGCCTACCTGCGCTGGGTCGACGTCGCCCCCGTCCAGGGCCCGGCCCTGCAGCGGATCGCGGACGTCGAGGTGCTGCGCCGCAACGCAGAGCTCGCCGGCCGTACCGAGGCCAACCTGGACCCGGCG
>DASWAW010000312.1:0-3088 GCA_036390955.1 Arthrobacter sp. | reverse complement strand
AAGCTCCATTTGTGCAAAGGCTACAAGGCACCTTGTGCTGGATCACAGTGCTGGATCACAGCGGCGCACCGCAGCCGTGCCAGGTTCCCGGACGGGCACAGGAATGCTTATTAACGCCGACGGCGGCCCCCGCCTTCCGGTGGGGACCGCCGTCGTACGCTGTTGGACTGACTCTAGGAGTCGCCGCCGGCGTTGCCGGTGGTGCCGGCGTTAACGTTGTGCAGGCGGTACTTCTCGATTGCCTGGGCCGGTGCCTGGGCATCGACTTCGCCGCGGCGGGCCAGCATCTGCAGGGAACGGACCACTACCGAGTGGATGTCGTTCTTGAAGAAGCGGCGCGCAGCGGCCCGGGTGTCGGAGAAGCCGAAGCCGTCCGCGCCGAGCGAGGCGAACTCGTTCGGCAGGAACTGGCGGATCTGGTCCGGGACGGCTTTCATGTAGTCGGTGACGGCCACGATCGGGCCGGTGGCGCCGGCGAGCTGCTGGGCCACGAACGGGACGCGGGCCGGCTGGCCGGGGTTGAGGAAGGCTTCTTCTTCGGCGGCCATGGCGTCGCGGCGCAGTTCGGTCCACGAGGTGACGGACCAGACGTCCGCGGAGACGCCCCAGTCCTCGGCGAGGATCCGCTGGGCCTCGAGGGCCCACGGCACGGAGACGCCGGAGGCCAGGATCTGGCTTTTGGTCCCTTCCAGGTCCGACGCCGACACCCTGTGGATGCCTTTCAGCACTCCGTTGACATCGAGGTTCTCAGGTTCGGCCGGCTGGAAGATCGGCTCGTTGTAGACCGTGAGGTAGTACATCAGGTTCCGGTCCGCGGACTCCGGGCCGTACATCCGTTCCAGGCCGTCCCGGATGATGTGGCCGATTTCGTACCCAAAGGCCGGATCGTAGGTCAGGACGGCCGGGTTGGTGGCGGCCAGGATGGGCGAGTGGCCGTCGGCGTGCTGCAGGCCTTCGCCGGTCAGGGTGGTGCGCCCGGCGGTGGCACCGATGATGAACCCGCGGGTCATCTGGTCCGCGGCGGCCCAGAAGGAATCACCCGTGCGCTGGAAACCGAACATCGAGTAGAACACGTAGATCGGGATCAGCGGCTCGCCGTGGGTGGCGTAGGACGTGCCCGCGGCGGTGAACGCGGCCACCGCGCCGGCCTCGTTGATGCCCGGGTGGATCAGCTGGCCCTGGGCCGATTCCTTGTACGCGAGGACCAGGTCCCGGTCCACGGAGAGGTAGCTCTGGCCATCGGGGTTGTAGATTTTCGCCGAGGGGAAGAACGCGTCCATGCCGAAGGTGCGCGATTCATCCGGAACGATCGGGACGATGCGGTGTCCGAACTTCTTGTCCCGGAGCAGGTCCTTGAGCAGCCGGACGAAGGCCATGGTGGTGGCGGCCCGCTGCTTCCCGGACCCGCGCTTGGCAACCTCGTAGGTTTTGGGGTCGGGCAACTCCACGGGCGCGTGGTCCGGGCGGCGTTCGGGGACGAAGCCGCCGAGCGCGCGGCGGCGTTCCATGAGGTACTGGATCTCGGGGGAGTCCATGCCGGGGTGGTAGTACGGGGGCCGGTAGAGGTCCGCTTCGAGCTGGTCGTCCGTGATCGGGATGCGCAGGTGGTCGCGGAAGGCCTTCAGGTCCGCGAGGGTGAGCTTCTTCATCTGGTGCGTGGCGTTGCGGCCCTCGAAGTGGGTGCCCAGGCCGTAGCCCTTGACCGTGTGGGCCAGGATGACGGTGGGCTTGCCCTTGAACTCGGTCGCGGCCTTGTACGCGGCGTAGACCTTGTTGTAGTCGTGGCCGCCGCGCTTGAGGTTCCAGATCTGGTCATCGGTGAGGTCCTGGACCATTTCCTTGGTCTGCGGGGTCTGCCCGAAGAAGTGCTCGCGGACGAACGCGCCGGACTCGGCCTTGTAGGTCTGGTAGTCCCCGTCGACGGTTTCGTTCATGATCTTCACGAGCGAGCCGTCCTCGTCCTTGGCCAGCAGGTCATCCCACTCCCGGCCCCAGACGACCTTGATGACGTTCCAGCCCGCGCCGCGGAAGAACGCCTCGAGTTCCTGCATGATCTTGCCGTTGCCCCGGACCGGGCCGTCCAGGCGCTGGAGGTTGCAGTTGATCACGAAGTTCAGGTTGTCCAGGTTCTCGTTCGCGGCGAGCTGGAGCAGGCCGCGGGACTCGGGCTCGTCCATTTCCCCGTCGCCCAAAAACGCCCAGACCTGCTGGTCCGAGGTGTCCTTGATCCCGCGGTTGTGCAGGTACCGGTTGGACTGGGCCTGGTAGATCGCGTTCATCGGCCCGATGCCCATCGAGACCGTGGGGAACTCCCAGAACTCGGGCATCAGCCGCGGGTGCGGGTAGGAGGAGAGGGCATGTCCTTCCTTGGACTTCTCCTGCCGGAACCCGTCCAGGTCCTCCTCGGAGAGCCGGCCCTCCATGAAGGCCCGGGCGTACATGCCGGGGGAGGCGTGGCCCTGGAAGAAGACCTGGTCCCCGCCGCCGGGGTGGTCCTTGCCGCGGAAGAAGTGGTTGAACCCGACCTCGTACAGGGTCGCGGCCCCGGCATAGGTCGAGATGTGCCCGCCGACGCCGATATCGGCCCGCTGCGCCCGGTGCACCATCACCGCGGCGTTCCACCGCAGCCACGCCCGGTACTTCCGCTCGATCTCCTCGTCCCCGGGGAACGGCGCTTCCTGGTCCACCGGGATCGTGTTGACGTAGTCCGTGGTCGTGACCATCGGAACACCCACGGACTGCGCGCCGGCCCGCTGGAGCAGGCTGCGCATTATGTACTGGGCACGCTCGGTGCCCTGATCCTGAATCAGCGAATCCAGGGACTCCAGCCACTCGGCGGTCTCTTCCGGATCACGATCAGGCAGCTGGTTAGTCAACCCGCTGAGGATATGGGAGGTCTCTTCTCCTGCAGCCACGTCCAACCTCTCTTTGAGCGCATTCATCGGCACCCTCAGCTCCGGCAGGGTAACTGCCTGGCGTGAACGCGACGTGTGCGACATATCGGTTACAACTGCCCGGTCATGTGCGCCGGGCAAGGTCCAATCACAACTATGCCCGCCTTCGTCAGCGGGGCGTCCGCCCTTGCGGG
>DASWAW010000311.1:0-3427 GCA_036390955.1 Arthrobacter sp. | reverse complement strand
TGCGAAGACCAAAATTGGTTCCCCCGCCCCTGCCAGACGATGTCATGCGAACGGACCTTGAGCGGTGGCAGAGCTAGGCAATCCACTCAAGAGCGCCAACTTCGGAGAAGTTGGCGTAGGTCAAACGGTACAGCAGTTGGGGCTCAATGTCACATTCAGATCACGGCGTGTCATAAGAATGCGAGAGTGCCCCATCAGCTTTGTTAAAGCCAGCCGGTCGGGTCGACAACTTCGCCGTTGACCATGACCTCGAAGTGAAGGTGGCAACCCGTGGAGGCGCCGGTGGTGCCGCTCAAAGCCACGACATCGCCGCGGGAGACCTGCTGGCCCACCTTGACGCTGGCTGAGGACAGGTGGTTGTAGGTGGTCTCCAGGCCGTTGCCGTGGTCGATCACCACCCGGTTTCCGCCACCGTAGGGATGCCATCCGTTGAAAGTCACGGTGCCGCTTGCGGCCGCATGGACGGCTGTGCCGCACTGGGCGGAGTAGTCCTGGCCGCGGTGGAACTCGCCGGAACCGCCGGTGATGGGGCTGACGCGGTAGCCGAACGGGGACGCGGTCTTCATCACGTCCAGGGGGGCCCCAAGGGTCCCTGCGGAGGCTGCCCGGGTGATCGACCCGACGGACTGGGCACTCAGCAGCTGCTTGAGTTTTCCGTCCGGGTCGCCCTGGGTGGTGACGGCGGTGCGGCTGAAATCGATCTTGGCCTCGGCGGCGGTGACGTCCGGCTGGACGGCGGCCGAGATGGAACCGGAGGCGGATCGGGTGTCCGTGGCCAGAACAGGGCCCGTGGCGGGGACGGTGACAGTGAGGACCAGACCCGTGGCGGCCAGGGCAATGCCGGCCTTTTGCCCGACGCCGCTGGCGGCGGCGAAGTCTGTTACCTGGCGGAACGGGCTGCGGCGGCCTCTGCGTTCGTCGCGGTGCACGTCACGTGGGCGGTCTGCCAGAATGGCGACGGCCGGGCGCGGCTCCGGAGCGGGACCGGTCGCACGACGGCGGCCCCTGGCGGTCTGGGTGGTCAAGAACGGTTCCTCTCTGGAGAGCCTGCGGAGTTAGCTGTCGGATTCGGGTCAGAGAGATCAAAGACCCGGTCCGCCGTAGCAAGCATCCCGGCACAGAGGCATCCAAAAGAGTCCCTCGGTGGAGTGTGCTTGCCGCTGACGGACTTCACCCCAAGGCTGTTGAACAGCCGGAAGTGGTTCCCCCGCCCCTGCCAGAAAGGTGACTCTAAACTGATCCGCTGGCAGAGTTCGGCTTCGGATCAGGTAACGCTTTGGTATCGGTATGAGTGTTCAACTATAGGCGATTAAGCCGTCCAGAGATAAATCCGTTATCGATTCTGTGTACAACTCATGGGTCGTCCCATGAGCGGACGACTGGGGCCTGTTAGTCGACGGTAACAAAGACGTGGGCAGCAACCTCGGGCGGGAGTTCCAGAGCGCCCTCGATATCGGGCACCCGCACCGAGATGTACTCGCCCACCCGCTCCAGCGACACCGAGGCGCCGGGGCGGATGCCGCCCTCGTCGAGCTGGACGAGCAGCTCCGGTTCGACCTGGATCGGCTCTGCGAGCCGGCTGACCCTGACCCTGGAATCCGGTCCGTAACCGGACATGGCCTCGAGCAGGTTCACGACGCCGTCGACGGGTGGCTGGGAAGGCAGCCCGCCCAGTTCGGCGAGGCCGGGAATCGGGTTGCCGTAGGGCGAGACGGTGGGGTGATTGAGGAGTTCGAAGATCCGCCGCTCCACGCGTTCGCTCATGACGTGTTCCCAGCGGCAGGCTTCCTCATGGACATACGCCCAGTCGAGGCCGATCACGTCGGCCAGCAGCCGTTCGGCAAGACGGTGCTTGCGCATGACTTCGATGGCACGTTTCCGGCCGGTTTCTGTCAGTTCAAGGTGCCGGTCGCCGGAAACAACCACCAGCCCGTCGCGCTCCATGCGGCCGATGGTCTGGGAGACAGTCGGGCCCGAGTGGCGCAGCCGCTCGGCGATGCGGGCGCGGAGGGCGACAATGTTTTCTTCTTCAAGTTCCAGAATGGTCCGAAGATACATCTCGGTTGTATCGATCAGATCCGTCATTCAGCTCAGCTCCTCGAGCGCCGTCCTTGCGTGATTCCCACCGTACCGCGTGCTGCTGGCGACCTGGCGGGGTCCGCCGTACGTTCGCAGGACAGCTTAGCCTATTTTGAATTTGTCCGGATAATCTCAATGACCGGACTATGACGGGCTCTTTTCCCTCCCCTGCCGGGCAGTCAGGCAGAATGAAACGCAAGGCTCCGCCGCAGCCACCCTGCCGGGCCACACCCCGAGCCGCACCCTGTACCCGCCGAAAATTGGAGCCACTGTGAGCGACACCAGCATCACGATTCCCGCAAACCTCCTTCCTAAGGACGGCCGGTTCGGCGCCGGACCCTCCAAAGTCCGCCCGGAACAGCTGGAAGCCCTCGCCGCGGCGTCGAAGCTGCTGGGAACATCCCACCGCCAGGCGCCGGTCAAGAACCTTGTGGGCTCGGTCCGGAACGGTCTCAGCCAGTTCTTCCGCGCCCCGGAGGGCTACGAGGTCATCCTCGGCGTCGGCGGGTCGACCGCGTTCTGGGACATCGCCAGCTTCGGCCTGGTTGAAAACAAGGCCCAGCACCTGTCCTTTGGCGAGTTTGGTTCGAAGTTCGCCGCCGCCACCAACAAGGCACCGTTCCTCGCGGACTCCTCCATCATCAAGTCCGAGCCGGGCACCCGCCCGGAGGCCCGGGCCGAAGCCGGCGTCGACGTCTACGCCTGGCCCCAGAACGAGACGTCCACGGGCGTCGCCGCTCCGGTCCGGCGTGTGGCCGGCGCCGATGCCGGCTCCCTCGTCCTGGTGGACGCCACCTCGGCCGCCGGCGGGCTGGACGTCGACGTCGCCGAAGCGGACGTCTACTACTTCGCCCCGCAGAAGAACTTTGCGTCCGACGGCGGCCTGTGGCTTGGCCTGTTCTCCCCGGCAGCGCTGGAACGCGCGGCCCGGATCAAGGCCGGCGGACGCTGGATCCCGGACTTCCTGGACCTCCAGACCGCGATCGACAACTCGCGGCTGAACCAGACCTACAACACCCCCGCGTTGGCCACCCTGGTCACCCTGGACGCCCAGGTGCAGTGGCTCAATGCGAACGGCGGACTGGACTTCGCCTCGGCACGGACCGCGGATTCCGCCGGACGCATCTACCGCTGGGCCGAGGCTTCGGAGTACGCCACCCCGTTTGTGGCGAAGGCCGAGGACCGTTCCAACGTCATCGCGACGATTGACTTCGACGACTCCATTGATGCCGCCGCGATCGCGAAGATCCTCCGCGCCAACGGCATCGTGGACACCGAACCGTACCGCAAGCTGGGCCGCAACCAGCTCCGCATCGCCACCTTCGTGGCCATCGAGCCCGACGACGTG
>DASWAW010000310.1:0-1967 GCA_036390955.1 Arthrobacter sp. | reverse complement strand
GACTTCAAGGATCTTGGAGTCGCGGTAGTGGCGTGCCACGGTGAATTCGTTGATGAAGCCATAGCCGCCGAACACCTGGGTGGCGTCCCGCGCGTTGTCCATGGCTGCCTCGCCTGCGACCATCTTAGCGATGGCCGCCTGGGTCTTGAACGGCTTGCCGGCGAGCATCCGGGCGGCCGCGTCGTAGTAAGCCAGGCGGGCGGTGTGGGCGCGTGCTTCCATCCGGGCGATCTTGAAGGCGATGGCCTGGTACTTGCCGATGTTCTGGCCGAACGCGCTGCGTTCCTTGGCGTATTTCACCGACTGGTCCACGCAGCCCTGGGCTGCGCCGACGGCCAGCGCCGCGATCGCGATGCGGCCCTCATCGAGGATCGAGAGGAAGTTGGCGTAGCCGCGGCCCTCAGTGCCGAGCAGGTTTTCCTCGGGGACGTGGACGTTGTTCAGCGTCAGCGGGTGGGTGTCCGAGGCGTTCCAGCCGACCTTGTTGTAGGCTTTTTCGGCCTTGAAGCCGGGGGTGTCGGTGGGCACCAGGATGGTGGAGATTTCCTTCTTGATGCTGCCGTCCGGGCGCTCCTGCTGGCCGGTCACCGCGGTGACGGTGACGAGCCGGGTGATGTCGGTGCCGGAGTTGGTGATGAATTCCTTGTTGCCGTTGATGACCCATTCCCCGCCGCCGCGCTTGGCGGTGGTCTTGGTGCCGCCGGCGTCGGAGCCGGCTTCGGGCTCGGTCAGGCCGAAGCCGGCGAGCGCCTTGCCGGAGGCCAGCAGCGGCAGCCACTCCTCCTTCTGGGCGGCGTTGCCGAAACGGTGGATCGGCATGGCGCCGAGGGAGACGCCGGCCTCCAGGGTGATGGCAACGGACTGGTCCACGCGGCCGAGCTGTTCCAGCGCCAGGGCCAGGGCGAAGTAGTCCCCGCCCATGCCGCCGAACTCTTCCGGGAACGGCAGGCCGAACAGGCCCATGTCGGCCATCTGGGAGACGACCTCGTAGGGGAAGCTGTGTTCCTCGTCGTGCTTGGCGGAGACCGGGGCCACCACCAGGTCGGCGAATTCGCGGACGGTGTCGCTGAGGTCCTGGTAATCCTCGCTGAGTTCAAAATCTGGCATGGGGACTCCTTTGTCGGTACTGCTGTCTAGTACTGCTGGCTGGACTGATGTCTGGACTGTTGTCTGAGAAGTGGGTCTGCGGCCCGGGGTGCTGAAGCCGGGGCGGCTAGTCCGCCGCGCCCATGGCGATGACGGCTTCCTCGATGGTGTCCTCGGCTTTGGACGGCTCCGTCGGGTGAACGGGGTGGATGGTCGCGACGACCTGGTCCGCCTTCACGAGGTCCCCGGAGGTGATGCTGATGTGCACGGTCCCGTCCAGCGGAGCCACGAGCTGGTGTTCCATCTTCATGGCCTCCACAGCGAGCAGCACCTGCCCGGCGACGACGGCGTCCCCGTTGCTGACGGAGACGGACACCACGGTCCCGGGCATGGGTGAGCGCACGGCCGGATCCGCCGCGCCCTCCTCGCGTTCGACGGCGGCCAGCACCCGGGCCAGCTTCGCTTCGCGGTCGAGCGGCTCGAGCCGGCAGGACCAGCCCTCGTTGCCCACATAGACGAAGTGCGGCGTGCCGCCCGGGGGGAAGTCCTGCCAGGCGGGAGCCTGCGCGAACCGGAGTTCCTCGCCGTCAAGTTCCAGGTAGACGTCGTCACTGGACAGCCCCAGGACCGTCACCCGGTGCACCGGGCCGTTGTTGACCCGGACAGTGGCGTGGCCGAGGTCCAGATTGCTGAGCCAGGTCACGGCCACGGTGGCCAGTTCCCCGCCCGGAACACCGAAACTCATGGTCCAGGCCGCCGGTGCGCCCAGGCGCCAGCCGGTGGTGGTGTCCCAGGGTGATCCGACCGCCGACGGGCCTTCGGCCAGGACCCAGAACGGCAGGGCCGCGGCAATGAGTTCGGCGTCGCCCACACGGCGGAAG
>DASWAW010000309.1:0-5494 GCA_036390955.1 Arthrobacter sp. | reverse complement strand
TCGGTGCCGAACTCGAAGAAGCCGGCGTCGGCGTAGTGCACGAACGGGATGTCCAGGCCGTCGATCCAGGCCATCGGCTCGTCGGTGTCGTTGTGGTGGCCGTGGAAGTTCCAGCCCGGGGTCAGCAGGAAATCCCCGCGGGACATCCGGACCGGGTCCCCGTTCACCACCGTCCAGACGCCTTCGCCCTCAACCACGAAGCGGAACGCGTTCTGCGAGTGCCGGTGCTCCGGCGCGGTCTCCCGGGCCCCGAGGTACTGGATTGCCGCCCACAGCGTCGGGGTGGCATACGGGGTCCCGGCCAGGCCCGGGTTGGCCAGGGCAATCGCGCGGCGTTCCCCGCCCCGGCCCACCGGCACCAGATCCCCGGCACGGGCCGCCAGCGGGTACAGGTCACTCCACCGCCACACGTGCGGCACGGCCTTGGGCGTCGGGACCATCGGCATCAGGTCCGCGATCTCGGTCCACAGCGGGATCAGGTTCTCCCGGTCAAAATCCCGGTACAGCTCCTTGAGCTGCGCGGCCTCTTCGGGCGTCGGCTCCGGGGCAGTGTGCCCTGCGGCAACTGACTCGTGAGTCGTGTTCTCGGCACTGATGGACACGTGGGCCTCCTCGGTAGGGCAGAACAGTTCGGGCGTAGTTCGACTCTACGGATCGGGCCGTGTGACCCCCAACATATTCTGCAGGCCAGAATTGTTTGACCGGTCCCCGCGTCGGCTCCACCCGGCTGACTCGCAGCTGAGGCCGTTATGAGCCCTCAAAACGGCCTTAGCTGCGAGTCACCTGGACCGCCGCGCGCTCAGTCCGGTTCGGCCGGATTGGCTGCGATGTCGATCTCCAGCTGCCGGCAGGTTTCCCGCAGCGCGGGGACCAGCCCGGCGTCGAAGACCCTGCGGAAGCGGGTCGCGGGGGTGGCGACGCTGAGCGCCCCGACGACGTGCCCGTGCCGGTTGTGCAGGGCGATCCCGAGGGCGCTCACCCCGTCCTCCGTGCCCTCGAAGTTGGCCGCGAAGCCGTTGCTGCGGATGGACTCCAGCTCGCGCAGGAACGCCGGATAGTCCGCGGCCGGGATGGTGTCGCCGCCGATCTCGGCATTGTGGCTGCGGAACAGCTGGTCGATCATCTGGGTTTCGAGTTCGGCCAGCATGGCCTTGCCCCCCGAGGTCTTGTTGGCGGGCATGACCGTCCCCTGCCGGTCGCCCACCCGCAGCACATTGTTCCCCTCCACTGTGGCCAGGAAACGGACTTTGGTACCCACCCGCACCATGAGGTTCACCGTTTCGTTGAGCTGGGCGGAGAGCAACTCCATGTGGGGCTGGGCGAGGGAGCGGAGCAGCCGGGTCCAGCTCAGCCCGGCCGGCCCGACGCCCATTGCCGGACCGGGCAGGTAGCGGCGGGTCTCGTCCTGCACGGCGAAACCCCGATAGACCAGCATGGCCAGCAGCCGGTGGGCTGTGGACGGGGCCACACCCAGCTCTGCTGCCGCGTCCTTGAGCCGGAGCGCCCCGCCGTCACGCAACAGCTGGAGCAGCTGCAGGGCGTTGTCGACTGCCTCAACGGAATAGCTGGGCCGCTTCTGCACGGGCTTCCGGGCTGATTTGGAGGTGGACTTGGCGGTGGACTCGGAGGAAGGCACGTTCTGCACATCAGAATTATATTGTGGTTCTCCTGTCCTGGCGGCGACGGTAGTGGCATGAATCACACACCCTCCGCTGCAACGCCGCAACGGTCCTCGCAGGGAGCTCCGGCCCCCACTGCTGCTGACGGGCCCGCACCACGGTTCTCCAAAGGCTCGGCCGCCGCCGTCCTCGTCTGCTGGCTCCTCGTGGTCTTCGATGGTTACGACCTCATTGTCTACGGCACCGTCCAGTCCTCCCTGATCACCGAAACCGGGTGGGGCCTGACCAAGGCCACCGCCGGAACCATCGGCTCCATGGCCTTCGTCGGCATGATGATCGGGGCCATCTTCGCCGGCCGCATGGCCGACTCCTGGGGACGCCGCCGCACGATCCTGGGCTGCGCGATCGTCTTCTCCATCTTCACCATCCTCTGCGCCTTCGCCCCCAACGCCGCCGTCTTCGGTACGCTGCGGCTCCTCGCCGGCGTCGGGCTCGGCGGACTCGTGCCTTCGGCGAACGCCCTCGTTGCCGAACTGGTCCCCGCGAAATGGCGGTCCACCATCGCCACGCTGATGATGTCCGGTGTCCCGATCGGCGGTTCCATCGCCGCCCTCGTGGGCATCCAGCTGATCCCCGCCTATGGCTGGCAGGCGATGTTCCTGGTGGCCGTGCTCGCCCTGGTGATCGTGGTCCCGCTGGGCCTGAAGTACCTTCCCGAGACGCTGGCACCGGCGCGGCCCTCAGGCGGTGCAACAGGCACGTCGGCCCGCGACGGGGGAGGCAAGACCAGTCCGGTCCGGGAGCCCTCCGGCTTCGCCTCCCTGCTCCGCGCCCCGTACCTGGGGGTCAGCGTGCTGTTCGCCCTGGCGACCATCGCCACCCTGTTCGCCTGGTACGGGCTGGGCACCTGGCTGCCCAACCTCATGCAGCTGGCCGGCTACAACCTGGGTTCCGCCCTGACCTTCGCCCTGGCCCTGAATCTGGGCGCCGTGGCCGGTTCGGTCATCACGGCCTGGGCGGGGACCCGGTTCGGTCCGGTGCCGACCGCCATCGCCGCCGCCGCTGTCGCGGCCGGAGCGCTGGTGGTCCTCGTGACCGGACCGTCAGTGACCGTTGTGTACCTCATGCTGGTCCTCGCCGGCGTCGGCACCCACGGCACTCAGTGCCTCATCATCGCCGCCGTCGCGAGCCACTACCCCGGACACCTGCGGGGCACCGCGCTGGGCTGGGCGCTGGGGACGGGCCGCATCGGCGCCGTCGCCGCACCCCAAGTAGGCGGCCTCCTGCTGGCCGCCGGTCTGGGCGTCAATTCCAATTTCCTCGCCTTCGCCGGCGCAGCCGCCATCGCCGCGGTCCTGCTCGCCGCCGTCGGTATCAAACTCAAAGCCAAACTCTCAACCGCAACCACACCCACAGGAGCAAACAATGTCTGAGCACGCCACGTCCACCGATGTCCTCGTCATCGGAGGGGGAATGGCCGGACTTGCCGGAGCCCTCGCGCTGCGTGAAAACGGTGCCAACGTCACCCTCGTGGAGCGGGCTCCCGAATTCGGCGAGGTCGGCGCGGGGCTGCAGATGGCGCCCAACGCCTCCCGCGTCCTGAAGCGCTGGGGACTCTTGGACAAGGCACTGGAAATAGGTGTCCAGCCCAAGCATCTGGTCTTCCGCGACGCTGTCACCGGCGAGGAGCTCACCCGCCAGAGTCTCGGCGGGGAATTCGCGGAACGCTACGGCGCACCCTACGTCGTGATCCACCGCAGCGACCTGCACCGGGTCCTGCTGGAAGGCTGCGAGGCGGCCGGCGTCAAGCTCGTCAACGACGTTATGGTCGAAAGCGTTGAAACCGTCAACGGCCGCGGCGTGGCCCACACCGCAGCCGGTGTGGACTACGAGGCCGACGTCGTGATCGGCGCCGACGGACTGAAGTCCACCCTGCGTCCGCTCGTGGCCGCCGACGAGCCGGTTCCCTCGGCCTATGTCGCCTACCGCGGCACGGTGCCGATCACCGACAACACCCCCAAGGCCGACCTCGAGGACGTCATCGTCTACCTCGGCCCGGACTGCCACCTGGTGCAGTACCCGCTGCGCAAGGGCGAGCTGCTGAACACCGTGGCCGTCTTCAAATCCGCTTCCTTCGAACGCGGCGAAGAGCAGTACGGCGGCGTCGACGAGCTTCAGGCCGCCTACAAGGACTGCGTCCCGGCCGTGCAGGAAGCGCTCAAGAACCTGGCCACCGGCATCCGCTGGCCCATGTATGACCGCGACCCGATCGAGAACTGGGTCGCCGGCCGGATGGTCCTGATGGGCGACGCAGCCCACCCGATGCTCCAGTACCTCGCCCAGGGCGCCTGCCAGGCCCTCGAGGACGCCGCGGTGCTGCAGGACGCCAGCAACGGAACTGTCTTCACCGCGGAAGGCGTCAACCCGGACGCCTGGGACGGTGCGATCAGGGAATTCAACAGCCTGCGGGCCGCCCGCACCGCCCGGGTCCAGCGCACCGCCCGTGTCTGGGGCGAATCATGGCACGTCTCCGGGCTGGCCCGCACGCTGCGCAACCTGCTCTTCAAGAGCCGGAAGGACAACGACTTCCGGTACAACGACTGGCTGTACGGCCAGGCCGGCGAGGGCATCCCCGCAGCGGAGCGCCCGGCAGTCCGGGTGAAGCTTCCGGCCTGAGGCCACGCGCCCACCGGCAGTTTGAACGCCGGACACCGGGACGGTGTCCGGCGTTTGCCGTCTCGGCTCTTGTTTTGCCCTGATGCCTTTGCCCCGTACGATTTAACACGTCAGGCTACTTTGCTGAACGCCGCACGCCTTCCCGGTGAATCCCGGAAGAACGTCGCAGGCAACGGGGAACGAAACTGCTGACCGTCGACTCTGCAGATTGGGCAACAGGTGGAAATCACCATCATGGTGGCGCTAGTAATATCGCTAGCGCTTTTTTTTGACTTCACCAACGGATTTCATGACACCGCCAACGCGATGGCCACCCCCATCGCCACCGGTGCCATCAAACCCAAAATGGCAGTCGCCCTCGCGGCGGTGCTGAACCTGGTGGGGGCATTCCTTTCCACGGAAGTGGCCAAGACCGTGTCCGGCGGCATCATCAAGGAAGGATCGGACGGCGTCCAGATCACCCCGGAGATCATCTTCGCGGGCCTGATGGGCGCCATTCTCTGGAACATGATCACCTGGCTCAAGGGCCTGCCGTCGAGCTCCTCGCACGCGCTCTTCGGGGGACTGATCGGCGCCGCCATCGCGGGCATCGGCATCCACTCAATCAACTTCGAGAGCCTTTTCCAGAAGGTCATCCTCCCCGCGGTCTTTGCGCCGATCATCGCCGGCGGTGTGGCCTTTCTCTGCACGAAGCTGGCGTACGCGCTGACCTCCCGCCACGACCCGGAGTCCGGCAGCAAGCTCACCCAGAAGCGCGGAGGCTTCCGCACTGGCCAGATCTTCACCTCCAGCCTCGTGGCCCTCGCCCACGGCACCAACGACGCCCAAAAGACGATGGGCATCATCACCCTCGTGCTGATCTCCGCAGGCCTCCAGCAGCCCGGCTCCGGACCGCAGTTCTGGGTCATCACCACCTGCGCGCTTGCCATCGCGATCGGCACCTACTCCGGTGGCTGGCGGATCATCCGCACGATGGGGTCCGGGCTCACCGACGTGAAGCCCGCCCAGGGCTTCGCGGCCGAAAGCAGCACGGCCTCAGCCATTCTGGCCTCCTCGCATCTGGGGTTTGCACTGTCCACCACCCAGGTGGCCTCCGGCTCCGTGATCGGTTCCGGAATGGGCCGCCGCGGCACCACCGTCCAGTGGGGAACAGCCGGAAAGATTGCGCTCGGCTGGCTCTTCACCCTCCCGGCAGCCGG
>DASWAW010000308.1:0-4022 GCA_036390955.1 Arthrobacter sp. | reverse complement strand
AGCGCCACCTCGGGGAGCAGGAGCAGGAAGAGTACCCCCATGCCGCCGAACTGCACCGCCATGGTCTGCGCCACATTGCCCGGCGGCTTCTTGAACGGGCTGTCGCCGGGGAGCGGCACCGTGACGGTGTAGCGCGCCGATACCACCGAGGAAAGACCCATCCCGCTGAACAGGACACCGAGGGACAGCCCGAGCACGCCGGGCAACAGCTGCCAGTCCGCGCCGATCAGGAAGGGCAGGACGCTCAGTGCCAGCACCGCCGGCAGGGCGAAGACCAGGCACGCCACCGCACGGCCCAGCCGGTCGTGGATCCCCCGGACGCCCGTGGACAGGTGCAGCGCGAAGGCGGTGCTGTCGTAGGAGACGTCCGTGGAGATGGACCAGGCCAGCAGGAACGCCGTCAGCGGGCCGATGAAGAGGAGCAGCCCGTAGGAGCCCGTCTGGGTGGCCTGGAACAGGAGCAGCACCGGCAGCAGCGGGACAACCACCAGGGCGCCCGCGTAGCGGGGGTCCCGGAGCCAATAGCTCAGGGACCGCGCCGCGACCGCCCCCGTCGGTGTCGCCGGGAACATCCGGAAGAAGCCCAGTCCGCGTGCCCGTTTCTTGGAGGTGCCCGTGTCGGGCGGGGTGACGAGTGCGCGCTGCAGCAGGAGCTTCCAGCACAGCGCCAGCCCGGCGAGGGTGGCCACCGCGATCAGGAGCTTGATCGCCGCGGCGCCATAGCTGCCCGCGGCCAGTTCGCCGCCGAGGGACCACGCGGCCCCGGCCGGGGTCCAGGACAGCGTCCGGGCAAGCCCGGGCAGGAAATCCCCGGAACCGGCAATCCCCTCGGCGACCCCCGCCACGATCGGCCCCATCAGGACGAGGGGAACCAGGAAGGCAACCGCGCTCGCGTCCTTGAAACGTCGGGAGCTCGCCAGCCCGGCGGTGGCCGTGGTGACCACCTTGGAGAGCACAATGCAGCTCAGCACACCGAGGACCGCGCCCACCAGTGCCCCGGCCGCGGCGGGAAAGCTCCGGGACCAGGTTCCGACGGTGCCAAGGGCCACCAGCGCCGTCGCCGTGCCGGGGATTCCGATCAGCCCGCCCAGGGCCAGGCCGGTCAGCAGCTGGGGCATCGGCACGGCGAAGGTGGTGAACCTGGCAGGGTCCAGGGTCATGTCGGCGGCCGAGGCTGCGACCGGGACGACGGCCCACCCCAGCAGCGCCGCGGCGCCGCCCAACACGACGACCGTCTGGGCCAGGCCGGGGTCCGCCCCGCGCAGGACCAGCAGTCCCGTGATGCCCAGCCCCACGAGTCCCAGTGCATACAGGGTGCCGATGGCCAGGCCCACCAGCTGCCAGGGGCTGCGCCGGAGGCTGTTGCGCAGCAGCGTCAGCTTGAGCCTCAGAAGGTGCGCAACCATTCCAGCCCTTCCGTGTGGTTGCGGCCGCCGACCAGCTGGACGAAACGGTCTTCAAGGGACGCACCGGCGCGGACCTCATCCACCGTGCCGGCAGCGAGCAGCCGGCCGGCGGCGACGACGGCGACGTGGTCGCACATCCGCTGGACCAGGTCCATGACGTGGCTGGAGACAATGACGGTGCCGCCGGAGGCCACATATCGGTCCAGGATGTCGCGGATGTTGGCGGCGGAGACGGGGTCCACTGATTCGAACGGCTCGTCCAGCACCAGCAGCCGGGGCGCGTGGATCAGCGCCGAGGCAAGGGCTATCTTCTTCGTCATGCCGGCGGAGTAGTCCACCACCAGCGTTCCGGCGTCGGGGCGCAGGTCCAGTGCGGCGAGCAGTTCCTTGACGCGCCCGGCCACAACGTCCTTGTCCATGCCGCGCAGCAGTCCGGCGTAGCTCACCAGCTGCTCGCCCGTCAGCCGGTCGAAGAGCCGGACGCCGTCCGGGAGGATCCCCATCAGCTTCTTCGCCTCGAGCGGGTGCTTCCAGACATCAACCCCGTGCACGAACGCCGAACCGAACTCGGGCCGCATCAGTCCCGTGGCCATCGACAGCGTGGTGGTTTTGCCGGCCCCGTTGGGTCCGACAATCCCGTAGAAGGAACCGGCGGGCACGTCGAGGCTGAGGCCGTCGACGGCGATTTTGTCGCCAAAGCGTTTGGCCAGCCCGCGCAGCGACAGGGCGGGAACCGCCGGCCCCGGCGGGTTTTCAGGGGCAGGCGGACGCGGCTGCTGAAAAGTCATGTCGTTAGACTAACCGCCGGGATGCCCGGAACGGATCGTCCGCAGGGCGTATCCCCGCGGACGGGCACCATTCCCGCGGCTCTCCCCGTATTAGCGCGCCCCGCCCCGCATTAGAAGGAGTGGCGGGGAACGGCGCGTTCGTACTGCGGCGGCCAGGCCAGCTCATGGCCCAGTTCGAACGCAGCACGCAGCCACCAGTGCGGGTCGCGCAACGCGGCCCGGGCGATGAAGACACCGTCAGCCTGGCCGGTAGCGACGGCGTGCTCGGCCTGGCCGGCGGAAGTCAGCAGACCCACGGTGCCGGTCCTGACCCCGGTTTCCCGACGGATCCGTGCGGCAAATCCGGTCTGGTAGCCGGGACCCACCGGAATCTTCTGGTACGCCACGGCTCCGCCGCTGGAGACGTCCACAAGGTCCACGCCGTGTTCCGACGCCGCCCTGGCCATCCGCACCGACGCCTCAACATCAATGCCGCCCTCGGCCCAGTCGGAGGCAGAGATCCGGAGCAGCAGCGGCATGGAGTCGGGGATGACGTTCCGCACCGCGTCGACCACGGCGAGCGTCAGCCGGTTCCGGCCCGCCTCGTCGCCGCCCCAGCGGTCTGTGCGGTCGTTGACGAGCGGACTCTGGAACTGGTGCAGGAGGTAGCCGTGGGCGCCATGGATTTCGATTGTGTCGAAGCCGGCTCCGACGGCCCGGACGGCGGCGGCCGCGAAATCGGCGATCACGCCGTCGATCTCGTCCTCCGTCAGTGCCGACGGGGGCTCGTAGCCGTCGAAAGCCGAGGTGCCGGGCCCCAGGGTGGGCCAGCCGCCGTCGGCGGCAGGGACCGTGCCCGTCCTTCCGGAGAACGGCCAGTAGGAGGACGCTTTCCGGCCTGCGTGCGCCAGTTGGGTGCCGATTTTGGTCTCTGCGGTGCCGTGCCGGTGCACGAAGGAGGTGATCCGCTCCCAGCCCGCCGCCTGGTCGTCGTTGTAGAGTCCGGCGTCCCGGGGGCTGATCCGTCCGGCAGCGTTCACGGCGGCCGCCTCGGTGAGGATGAGGGCTGCCCCGCCGGTGGCAAAGGACCCCAGGTGCATGAGGTGCCAGTCGTTGGGGACCCCCTCCCCCGTTTCCGGCCCGCAGCTGTACTGGCACATCGGGGACACCCAGCCGCGGTGCTGCAGGTGCAGGGAGCGCAGTTCCAGCGGCGCGAAGAGCGCAGAACCCATCAGAAGAGCACCCGGGCCAGGTTCTGGCGCGCTTTTGCGACGCGCGGGTCAGCGGTGCCCACGACGTCGAACAGTTCAAGCAGCCTGACCCGTGCAGTTTCCCGCTCCGGCCCGAAGTTCCTGCCGATGAACGCCACGATCCGGCCGAGTCCGTCCTCGACATGCCCGCCGGCAACGTCCAGGTCGGCCACAGCAAGCTGGGCCTCGAGGCTGTCCGGCTCGGTGGCGGCCTGCTGACGCAGCGCCTCGGTGTCCGCGGCGGACAGCGGCTGGAGCCTGTCCATCAGCTCCACCTGGGCGAGCCCAGCCTTGGCTTCGGCATCGGCCGGCATCTCCAGAAGCGCCTGGCGGTAGGCGTCCGCGGCCGCGGCGTAGTCACCGGCCTCAATCGCGTCAAAGGCCTTCTGGTGCAGGGGCGGCAGCGGCGGAGCCTCGGCCTCGGCGGCGCCGGGTCCGCCTGCGCCGATCCGTCCGGTCACGCCGTTGGCCGCGGCGACCTTGAGCAGCTCGTCCAGCAGGCTGCGGACCTGCGGTTCCTCGGCGCCGCCCTGGAAGAGGGGCACCGGCTGGCCTTTGACGAGGGCCACGGCAGTGGGAACGGCCTGCACCTGGAACGC
>DASWAW010000307.1:0-1630 GCA_036390955.1 Arthrobacter sp. | reverse complement strand
CACGTCCAGCCGTTCTTCCGGACCGCCTGGACGCTGGGTCTCAAGCCCGACGGAACCCGTGCGTGGGCCTCCGCCGGGTGGCGGTCCGAGCCGACCGATGAGGAACTTTTCGACGGTGCCAAGGAGGTCATGGTGGTCCTTTACCGGCCGCACGAGCAGTTCGGGATCGGTCTGTTGAACGAGGCCGGATGGGTCGCGGACCAGGCCAAAGTGGTGGCCTACGCCGGCCTGGACGACGCGAAACGCGACATCGGCAGGCGCGCTGCGAAGGATCCGATGGCTGCAATCATGCACCGGATCGATCCCGGACCGTGGACCATCCACGAAGGAAACTGACCCGAATTCGTCGAAAACGGCCGATTCTGGGGCCCCGGAGGCCACAAGACCTCCGCAGCCGTCCTGATCCGTATCGGGTGAAATCACTGTTTTTGGGCCGTTTGAGGCGGTTTTCGGGTCTTTCGTGGTCAATGTGCCGACCAGACCCTACCGATGGCGACCCCCGGATGGGTCGTTTTTGGGCCAAAGTTCCCAGCACTGGCGCGGAATTTGAGGTCAAATCGCAAATGTGGCGACCGACCCACACTTGGGGAGGTACCCCTATAGGAGAGGAAGGGGCCTCCAGGGAAGAGGTAGGTGAGGGCTCTGTGTAGTAGTAGTTAAATGGTTGGGTTGTTAGGTTCTATATATATAAGGGCCCTGCTTCCCAGCACTGGCGCGGAAAAATGTGGCGACCACGTGGTTGGTTCTTGGTAGGGTCTGGTTGGGTCACTCCCGTTTTGGGCTGATTTCGCGGTTTTCTCCGATTCGGACAGTTTTGGGCGGGAAGGGCTCCGCGGGGCTCCGCACACATGAGACCCATGACCCTCGACAAGATCCTGAACTCCGTGGACACCTACCGTCCGGACCTCGACTCCACCGTGAAGCAGTTCCGCGAAATGGGCGCCGCCATGGAGCTGGTCCTCGCTGACCACTTCGGCGTCGAAGACCTGGCCATCGGTGTCGAGCAGCTCGCGGGCCGGCTCGCAAAAATCCGCAGCGTGCTCGCACCCCACCTTGGCTCCGTCAGCGTCGTCGGCGACCTGGCCCGGACCGTCGAGGCGATCGCCCTGCCTGCGGAGGCTGAGCCGGCCATCTCCCTGGTCGAGGCCGTCTTCAGCGGGGCTGATGACTACACCTTCTCGATCACCGAACGGCGCCTGTACGGGCACCCCGATCTGCGCCACGTGTACCGTTACGGATTCGACCAAAAAGCCACCACCGGAACCCACACCGACTACCTCGTCCACCTGCCCTCCGGGACCGTCCTGGCGGTCCCCGAAAAGGACACTGTTTTCGCCGCCGCGGACGCCTTCGAAACGGCCCTCGAATCGGGGCCTGAAACGACCCCGGAAAGCACTCCTCAAACGACCCCCGGGCAGGGGTCCCGGGAGGGGTCCTGATCGGGCTGATCTGACTGGCTGTGGAGGGTGGTTGCCGGCGGCGGGCGGGCATGGAATCATCGGCCCATGATCCGCTCCCCCGACAGGCTCACCAGCACCCTTGTGCTGGGTGATGGGCACAGCGCCGGCGACCCGTGTGAGGTCGTCGTCCTCCAGTCGGTGAGATCCTCCGGCGGCCTCGAAGCATCCGC
>DASWAW010000306.1:0-17334 GCA_036390955.1 Arthrobacter sp. | reverse complement strand
TGTTGTTACTTGCCGGTGATGTTGTAGTACAGCGGAACGCCGTCCCAGCCGTAGTCAACGTTGGCGACCTTGTCGCTCCAGCCGCCCTGGGCGACCTGGTACCACAGGGGGATGGCCGGAAGATCCTCGAGCAGGATTTCCTGGGCCTTGTTCATGGCCTTGTTGCCGTCGCCCACGTTCGAGGCATTGAGGCCATCGGAGACGGCCTTGTCGAACGTCGGGTTGGCGTAGTTGGCGTCGTTGGAACCGGCACCGGTCTTGTAGATCGGTCCCAGGAAGTTGTACAGCGACGGGTAGTCTGCCTGCCAGCCGGCGCGGATGGAGCCGGTCAGGGTCTTGGCAGTGGCGTCGTTCCGGGCTTCCTTGAAGGTTGCGTACGGCTTGCCTTCAACCTTGATGCCGAGGGTGTTCTTGAGCTGGTTGACGACAGCCTCGACCCATGCCTTGTGTCCGCCCTTGTCGGCGTTGTAGGCAATGGTGAAGGTCTTCTCGGCATCCCACTTCTGGATGCCGTCTGCCTTGGCCCAGGCTTCCTTGGCCTTGGTGGCATCGAACTTCAGGTTCTCTGAACCCGGGATCGAGTCGCTGTAGCCGTCAAGCACAGGGGCAGTGAAGTCCTTGGCCGGCTGGCGCGCACCGCTGAAGATGACCTTGGTGATCTCTTCACGGTTGATGGCCATGGAGATGGCCTGGCGGCGAAGCTTGCCGGCCTCACCGGTCCACTCCGGCAGGTATTCCGGGATCGCGATCGTCTGGTTGCCCGCGTACGGCTTGTTGATGGTGCGGTCGCCGAGGTCGGTCTTGAAGTTCTTCAGCGCGCTTGTGGGGATCGTCTGAAGCACGTCCAGGTTGTTGGCCAGCAGATCCTGGTACGCGGCGTCGTCGTTCTGGAAGATCTTGAACGTCACGCCGGCGTTCTTGGCCTTGCGGGCGCCGTTGTACTCCGGGTTCGGAACGAGCTGGATCTGCACGTTGTGCTGCCAGCCGCCGTCGGCCATCTTGTACGGACCGTTGCCAACCGGCTTCTCGCCGAAGCCCTTGGGGTCCGCCAGAGCACCGGAGGGAACCGGGACAAAGGCGGTGTAGCCCAGGCGCAGCGGCCAGTCGGACTCGGGCTGCTTCAGTTCGACGGTGAACGTCTGGTCGTCAACGACCTTCAGCCCGGACATGGTGTCGACGGTGGAGCCTTCTGCGCTGGCTTCGTCGTAGCCCTTGATGCTTTCGAAGAAGCTGCCGCTGAGCTGGGCGTTCTTCGCCGCTGCACCGAAGTTCCAGGAGTCGACGAACGTCTTGGCCGTGATGGCCTCGCCGTTGGTGAACTTCTGGTCCTTCTTGATCTTGATCGTGAAGTTCTGGCCGTCCTTCCCTTCAATGGACTCGGCGAGTTCATTGACGGGCTTGCCGCTGGGGTCGTAGCTGACGAGGCCCGAGAACATCATCTGCATGATTTTGCCGCCACCAACTTCGTTGGTGTCGGCCGGCATCAGCGGACGCTGCGGCTCAGATCCGTCGACCAGGATGACTTTGCTGGTGTCGCCACCGGTGGTGCCGCTACCGGCGGCAGTGCCTCCGGCGCCGCATCCGGACAGGGCGAGAGCGGCGATAGCCGCCAGGCCGAGTGCTTTGGAAGTGCGTGAAAAACGCATTCCGCCTCCTATGAGTTGGGGGAGTTCGTGAGGGAAAGACTTATGCCTTCCCGCAGGCAGGCACAGGGGTATCCCCTGTGACGTGGCCTACATATGAGAGAACCCTATCCCGAGGAAGTCCAAATGCTGGAACTCTGTTGCCAAACCGTGACCCGACAAAAAACGTGACCGATAACGTCAAGTGCAGTGTATTTCACGTCACACTTTACCGACTGGTAGTATTCGCCACGGGGCCGTCCCGGTTAGGTCAGATTAACTCGTTCCGGCCTCCATTAATTGGGCGCGCAGCTCGCGGCGTTCCCGCTGTTTTTCCGGATCCGGCAGCGGCACGGCGGCCAGGAGACGCTGGGTGTAGGGCTCCTGCGGGTTGCGCAGGATCTGGTCCCGGGAGCCCTGCTCGACGATGCGGCCGCGCTGCATCACGCAGATCCGGTCCGCCAGCACATCCACGACGGCGAGGTCGTGGGTGACGAAGAGGCAGGCGAACCCGAGCTCTTTCTGCAGGTTCTGGAAAAGATCGAGGACCTTGGCCTGCACAGACACGTCCAGGGCCGAGGTGGGCTCGTCGGCGACCATCAGTTTCGGTTTGAGCGAGAGCGCCCGTGCGATGCCGACGCGCTGCTTCTGCCCGCCGGAGAGCTCGTGCGGGTAGCGGTTCCGGTAGTTCCGCGGGAGCTCCACCTGGTCCAGCAGCTCCTCGATCCGCTTCTGCAGTTCGACACCCTTCGCCACCCCGGCGAGGAACATCGGCTCGCCGATGCTCTCACCGATGGGAAGCCGCGGGTTCAGCGACGACGACGGATCCTGGAAGACCATGCCCACGTGGCGGCGCATCTCGTGAAGCTGCCGGCCGTTCCGCTTGGCGGCCGAGATGTCCTGGCCGACGACCTTCATGGTGCCGGCCGCGACCGGCAGCAGGCCGACGGCGGCGCGGCCGATCGTGGTCTTGCCCGAGCCCGACTCCCCCACCAGCCCGACGACCTGTCCCGGATAGATGACCAGGTTGGCGCCCTCGACGGCCCGGAACGCGGGAACGCGGCCCTGTTTGGGGTACTCGATGGCCACGTCCGTGAGCTCCAGCACCGGCTCGCCCTGTGGTTCGGCGGCCCGCGCGGCGGCCGCCAGGGCCTCGGCGTTCTCACGCTCTCGCCGGAGGAGCTGCTCCTCCGGAATGGAGGAGAGCTCGGCCTTGGTGGCGGCGGCAAGGGCGGCGGTGACGTCCACTTCCTCGGCGGAACCCGCGCCGCCCTGGCCGAGGTGCGGAACGGCGGCGAGCAGGGCTTTGGTGTATTCATGCTGCGGGTTGTGGAAGATCTCCGCCGCCGTGCCCGTTTCCACGATCACGCCGCGGCGCATCACGGCGATCCGGTCCGCCAGGTCGGCCACGACCCCCATGTCGTGGGTGATCAGCACGATGGCGCTGTCCAGCTTGTTGCGCAGGTTGCGCATGAGGTCCAGGATTTCCGCCTGGACCGTCACGTCGAGGGCTGTGGTGGGCTCGTCGGCGATCAGCAGCTTGGGGTCGCAGGACAGGGACTGGGCGATCATCGCGCGCTGCCGCTGGCCGCCGGAGAGCTGGTGGGGGTAGGACCGGAAGGCCTTCTCCGGATCCGGCAGCTCCACGAGTTCGAGCATCCGCAGGGCCCGCAGCCGGGCCTCGTCGGGAGAAACCTCGCTGTGCAGCCGGACGGTCTCCACGATCTGGGCGCCCACCGTGTAGACCGGGTTCAGGGCCGTCATGGGCTCCTGGAAGATCACGGCCACTTCCTTGCCGCGGACCGCCCGGATGTTGGTCTCGTTCGTTCCGAGGAGCTCCTGCCCGGCGAGCTTGACACTTCCTGTCACACGGCTGTTACTGGGCAGCAGGCCGAGCAGGGCCATCGAGCTGGCGCTCTTGCCCGAGCCGGACTCCCCCACGATCGCCAGGACTTCCCCGGCGCGCACCTCGTAGTTCAGGCCGATGGCTGCGGGCACCCATTTTTTGTCCACCCCGAAGTCGACGCTGAGATTGCGGACTTCCAGGACGGGTTCCCCCCGCTCGGGTGCCGGGGTTACTGCCGGGTCGAGGGCGATGAAGTCAGTCATGATGGGGTCTTCCTTCCATCCGAACCGCCGCTGCACCGGGGATTAGTGCTGTGGCTCGGAATACTGAATTATGGGGGGCATGAGCTCCGCGCCGCACGCCGGTAAAGTTGAAATCTTCAAAGCCCGAACGAACAAATGGTTCGCGTGGCTGTCCTGGGCGGTGGCCGGTTTCGGCATGGTGGTCATGGCGGTCTCCGCGGGGTCCGGGGCCCTGGCCGGCATCGCCCCCCTGGTGCTGATCGCCTTCCTGGGCTGGCAGCTGTTCTGGCTCCCCGCCGTCGTGGTGGATGACGCCGGGATCACCCTGGAGAACCCGTTCCGCTCCATCGCGGTTCCGTGGGCGGCCCTGGTGCATGTCGATACCCGGTTCGCCCTGACCCTGGTCACCGCGCGGAAGAGCTACACGTCGTGGGCCGCTCCGGCGCCCGGGATCTGGGGCGGCCGCAACGCCCGTCCGGAAGACCTCCAGGGGCTCCCGGCCACAACCTACGGGCCGGCCCAGTCCGTGCGGCCCGGCGATCTCAAGTCCACGGACTCCGGCCAGGCCGCCCGGCTGGTGCGGGAGCGCTGGGATGAGCTGGCGGAAAGCGGCCGGCTGGCGGCCGGCGACGCCGACACCACGCCGGCCCGGGTGACTTACCGCTGGCTGGCCATGATCATCGACGTGCTGCTGCTGGCGGCCAGCTACTGGGCCGTCTCCGGCCGGTAGCCGCCCGCCCGGCCGCCCGGCACGAAACCGGACCGTCATCTACTTGCCCTTGAGTTCGTCGAACGCCGTGACCGGAGCCGGATCCACTTCGATTTCCGCCGCCTTCTTGGCGTTGAACTTCTTCTGGCGCGGGTCGAACGCGTCCCGCAGGCCATCGCCGATGAAGTTGATGCTCAGGCAGATCAGCACGATAAACAGACCCGGGAACCAGAAGAGCCATGGCCGGGTCGCAAAAGCGGCCTGGTTCTGCGAGATGAGCAGCCCCAGCGAGGTGTCCGGCGCCTTGACGCCGACGCCAAGGTAACTCAGGGCCGTCTCGGTCAGGATGGCGGCCGACATGGTCAGGGTGACGTTGACGATGAGCACGCCGACGGCGTTGGGCAGGATGTGCTTGAAGATGATGCGCCCGTTGCTGGCCCCGGAGATCCTTGCCGCGTCGACGAACTCGCGTTCACGCAGCGAGAGGAACTCGCCGCGCATCAGGCGTGCCAGCCCCACCCAGCTGATCAGGCCCAGGAAGATCCCGATGGCCAGGACGCCGTTGCTGCTGGCGAAGGAGGAGAACCAGCTTCCCGAGTCCCGCCGTCCGGCGAGCTGCGCCATGACGGCGGCCAGCAGCAGGGCGGGAATGATGATGATGACGTCTGTGAGGCGCATCAGGATGGCCTCGGTCCAGCCGCGGAAGTAGCCGGAGAGGGCGCCGACGACGACGCCGATCAGGCCGGCGATGAGGCCGATCACGATCATGATGGTGATCGACTGCTGGGCGCCTCGCATCGTCATGGCAAAAAGGTCGCGGCCGATCCGGTCCTGGCCGAACGGGTGCTCCCCCCACGCCGGCGGAATGATCGACGCGGTCGGGGCGCCGTCGTTGATCAGCGGCGAGACATCCTCGTGGCTGTACTTCCACCACCCGGGGATGCCTGCATACCCGACGGAGGTGAAGGCCATGATGAAGATGATGGCGAACACCACGAGCCCGATGATGGCGCCGGAGTGGCCGAGGAACCGTTTGCGGACGATCTGGCCCTGGCTGAGACCCTTGGCCTCAAGAATGGGTTCGATTCCGACAACGTCCGAGCCGCCCACGCCGGCATCTTCGGCCATGATTTCGTCCTGCTGACTTGGCTGGCTCATGCTTTTACCCTTACCCGTGGATCAAGTGCGGAGTACGCAAGGTCCGCAATGAGGTTGAAGGCCATCGCCGTAATGGCCACGCAGATGAATACTCCCATGACGGGGTTGGGGTCGATGTGCTGGATTCCGTCCAGGAACAGGAAGCCCATCCCGCGCACGGAGAAGACCGACTCGGTGATGACCGCGCCGCCGATCAGGCCGCCGATGTCGAACGCCACAATGGTTGCGATCGGAATCAGTGCATTCCGGAATGCATGGCGCATGACGACGGTCCGCTCCGAGAGGCCCTTGGCCCGCGCGGTCCGGATGTAGTCCATGTTCATGATTTCCAGCATCGATGCGCGGGTGAAGCGGGTGTACCCGGCGAGCGAAATGAGGATCAGTGCCAGGGTCGGGAGGATCAGGTGAGTGAAGGAGTCCAGGCTCAGGATCCAGAAATCACCCTCGATGTTCGGCGTGCTGGCGCCGATGGTGGCGATGGGGCGGCCGCGGACCCGGCTGTTGTTGAAGTAGCTGGGCCAGGCCTGCATGTAGCGGTCCAGCAGGATGAGGAATCCCACCAGGAACGAGGTCAGGGCCGCCGCGCGCATGGACTGGCCGCGGTCGTAGCCGCCCATCAGGTATCCGATGGCCATGCCGACCAGGACGGCCGCCACGGCGAGCAGCACGATCATCAGGAACGTGGCCTCGTCGAGCAGCGGCTGGATCACGAAGTAGACCACCAGCCCGACGCCGACGGCGATCAGCGCGGACTGCAGGGCCTTGCGGTTCTTCAGGCCGGCCGAGAGCAGCGTGACGGCGAAAGCGATGCCGACGCCCGCAATGGCGATGACGACGGGGCCAAGTCCCGGGTTCTTGAACCATTCCGTGGCGGAGAAGTACATCAGCACGGCGCTCACGAACAGGAAGGCCACACCGCCGGTGAGCAGCCTGCGCTTCATTGCGCCTCCGGCGGCCACCGCCGTGATGACGCCGGCCAGGGCGCCGATGGCGAGTGCGCTGGCTATTGGCACATCGGGATTCCTGAGGAAATCATTGAAGCCGATGGCGCCGAATTCCTTGAGCAGGACGGCGACCCAGAAGATCGGCAGGGAAAAGAACAGGAACGCCATGAAGGTCACCCCGTAGTCCAGGGTGCTGTACTGGCGCAGGGCGGTGACGATGCCCAGGGTGATGCCGATCAGGATGGCCAGGATGGTGGCGCCGGTGACCAGTGTCAGGGTCTGGATCAACGCGTGCCCCAGGGCGTCGGTGATGGGCTGGCCGGCGATGTTCTTGCCGAGATCGCAGGAGTTGGCGAACGGAATGAGGCATTGCGCCGCACCGCCGAGCCATTTGAAGTACCGCAGCGGGGCTGGCGTGTCCAGCTGCAGGAGTTCGGTCCGCGCGTCGATCAGCTGCTGTTTGTTGGGGGCGCTGCTGGCACGGTATTCCTCGAGCGGATCCCCCGACGCCGCTGTCAGGAGATACACCAGGAAGGACGCGCCAAGAAGGATGAGGGCGGCGGTAATCAGCCGCCGGACTATGTAGGTCACCATTGGAATCGAACCTCGGTATTCGGGCCCAGGGATTGCCCGGACCGGTCGCAGACTCTGGCTTGTCCCGCGGATAGTGCTGCGGGGCCAAGGCATCGGGGGTGTCGCCAGAAAGGCGTCGGGACCGTTCGAACCTTGGTCCCGACGCCTTTGATGGCAAATTTTACATGAGGTCGTCGGTTACTTCTGAGCCCATTCCCAGAAGTTCCACCAGACACCGGTCTGGTTCGGCATGTACTTCACGCCGGTGATGCGGTCGCTGTACGCGTCCACACCGACTGCCTGGAACAGCGGAAGGCCGTAGGCGGACTCCCAGATCTTTTTGTCGATCTGGGTGATGAGTTCGTCCTGCTTGGTCTTGTCCGTGGTGACAATCAGTTCGTCCATCAGCTTGTCGGCGTCGGGATCGGTGAACATGTTGAAGTTGGAGTCGTTGCCCGACTTGAAGATCTGCGGGACACCGGAGACACCGACGCCCGAGTTGATCCAGCCGAAGATGGTGGCGTCGTAGGAGCCGTCACCGAGGGCCTTGCCCCAGTCGGACTTGCCGAGGCCGCCGTCGACGATCTGGAAGCCGGCCTTGGTGGCGGATTCGCGGATCAGCGAGTAGGCATCGACACGGTTGGGGTTGTCCTTGTTGTACATGATGCGCACTGAGGGGGTGGCACCGTTGAGGAGCTTCTTGGCGCCCTCGATGTCAACGTCCTGGTAGGCCGAGGATCCGTTGTTCTTGACCGAATCCGCGTAGGGGGCCTGGTCCGGGACGAACAGCTGGGAGTCCAGCGGCGCGGCCTTGGGATCGAGCTTCTTGACGATCTTGTCGACGATGTCCTTGCGCGGAACGGACTTCATGAACGCCTCGCGGACGTTCTTCTCGGCGAACGGTCCGCTGTAGTTCAGGTCGATGTGGTCGTAGGAGAGCTGGTTGCCCACCTCGACCGTCACGCCCTGGCTTGACAGGGTCTTGAGCTGCTCCACCGTGTCAGCGGAGGCCTGCGGGGCGATGATGTCTGCCTCGCCGTTCTTGAGCGCCTGGACCTGGGCGGCGGAATCGCCGATGTAGCGGACGGTGATTTCGTCGAGCTTGGCTTCCGGACCCCAGTTGTAGTCCTTGTTCTTGACCATGGTCAGGGACTGGTCCTGGTTGACACCCTTGACGATGTAGGGGCCGTTGGAGAGGTAGAGGCTCGGGTCCGCCGGCAGGGTCTTGGAGTCGAAGCCGGTGTTCCACAGCTCGGACATGGCCTGCAGCTGCGCGTTGGCCGGCTTGGGAGCCGCCGAGTCGCCGCGAGGCATGCTCTTGAGGAGGTCAACGAAGGCCTTGGCGTCCGTCAGGCCTGCCTTCTTGGCGAGGACATGGGCCGGGATGTCGATGCCGGGTCCGCCAAGCGCGATTTCCCAGTCGGCAAACGGCTTGGAGTACTTGATCGTCATGGACTTGCCGTCGTCGCTGAGCTCCGGGAAATCCGTCAGGGCGATACCGGTGGGATCGCCTGCGTACGAGAAGTAGGAGGTTCCGGTCTTTGCCTCGGTGTCGGCGTCGTTGTAGTACCCGGAGAAGGCGGCCCACTGCAGCAGAAGGTCGGCAGTGGTGACCGGCGTGCCGTCTGACCACTTCACGCCGTCATTGATGGTGTACTTGACGGTCAGCGGATCGTCCGAGGACTTCTCCATCTTGCCGAACTTCTCGTTGCGAACGACGTTCAGCTTGTTGTCGATGTAGAAGAAGCCCGAGTGCGTGGCGTAGCTGACCTTCGAGTTGATGTCCGTGTTGCCGTCGGCCGTGTTGGGGTTGAACGTGTTAAAGGCGTTCACCTCAACTACGGTTGCCGATCCGCCTGTCTTGCTCGCTGCCGCAGCAGTCGTCGGGGTTGTCCCGCCGCTGTTGCCGGCGCACGCGCTGAGGGCGAGAGCAGCTGCTGCTGCCACGCCCACTGCTTTGGAAATACGACCGAATCGCATTCCGCCTCCTTGTTTCTGTGGTGTGGTTGAGACCGGGGCCCGGAGGCACCGGCAGACGTCCACACTCCCCCAGCGGCAGTGTGGCCCGTCTCACATGGGATGTAGCGTAAACCCCAAAATCAGCATTGGACCCGGAAACTTGACCAGCCGTAAAGTTCGTTACCGAGCTGCAACATTCGACGGATTTTCACGGGCCAGATTCCCCGAGGAGTCTTGACGTACCTGACACCGCGCGCTAATGTCCGCGGGCACAGGAAAAGCCCCGATTCGGAAATCGGGGCTTTTCGAGTTAATCGTTAATTACTTGATGAAATCATCATGCCGTCACACGTTAAAGCGGAACTCCACCACGTCGACGTTCCGAACACTTTCACGATTCGCGGGTCCTTCCGCGCGTCGGCGTCGTCCTCAACAGTGCCGTTTCGTGCCCGATGTCGAGAAGCGCAGCTGCGCGGCGCCGATGGCCGTCCCGGGTGGTTGGGTCCATGTTTTCCAGCTGGGAGACGACCATTCGCATGCGCGGGTTTGCTCCCAGGGCCGCGCGGTGATCCTCGATGAACGTCCAGTACAGACCATCCCAATTAGGCATCCACTGTCCTGCGGGTAGGTCTGACATCTTCCGCAGGTAGTTGCTTCCTGACACATAGGGCTTTGTGGTGATGTCCTCCCCCGCAGCGAACTGGCTCATCGCGTAGACGTTGGGGACCATCACCCAGTCGTAAGCGTCGATGAACAGCTCCATGAACCATTCGTATACCCGGTCGGGGTGGATCCGCAGGAGGGACATTGCGTTGCCGAGCACCATCAGCCGCTCGATGTGGTGGGCATACCCGGTGGCGAGTACGCGGGAGATGACCATGTCCACGGGCGCCAGTCCGGTGGTCGCGTCCCACCAGCCGTCCCCGAGTGCGTTCCGGTGGTCGAGCCGGTTCGAGGTACGCATTTTGCGGCCGCTTGTTCGGTACGTGGCGCGCATGTATTCCCGCCAGCCAATCACCTGCCGCACGAACCCCTCTACGGAGGGCAGCGGGGTATTGTGACCGGCACCCTCGAGTACCGTCCGCACGACGTCCCGCGGGTCCAGTAGCCCGATGTTCAGCGCGGCGGTCAGCAGACCGTGGGCGATGAACGGATGCGCGGCGGAGATCGCGTCCTCGTAGGGTCCGAAGTCGTTGAGGCGATCGCGGACGAACTCCTGCAGATGCTCCCGGGCTTCCTGGCCGCTCGTGGGCCAGGCAAACAGATGGGGGTCACCCGGAGCGTCCGGGAACTCCGCTTTGACCCAGGCGATCGCGAGGTCGACCTCGGGAGGCACCTTGTCGGCAACCCGGTCGGCGTCACCCATCAGCGATTCGATATCGAAGGTTCCCTCGCGCTGCAGGACGGGGTGGCGCGCGAAACGGCCGACAACACGGGGAGTGTATCCGCGGGGAAGCTTCTTGCGGTTTTCGGTATCGAAGGACCACCTCCCGCCGCGGGGTTCCCCGTCGTCGTCGAGAAGAATATTGAGACGGCGGCGTTGCCACACATAGAAGTCCTGCATGCGGGAGTCATTGTGTGAAAACCAGTCATCGATCTCCTCCCGGCCGGTGAGGAAGTTCGGTGTCTCCAGCACGTCTTCCTGGCGCATCTGGTAGCCGCCCTTGGCGAGCCCCGCGAACAGATCCTGCTCCAGCCAGTCATCAACCACGTCGAACCAGGTCACCCGCGCCGGCTTGCGGCTCTGGACAAACTCGGCGAGCTGATCGTGGGAGCTGCGGCCGGCATCGCTGCTGAGGACTTCAACCTCGTAGCCGTGCCCGCTCAGGCGGCGGGCGAAGCGGGTCATCGAAGCGCGGTGCAGGACCAGCTTGTGGGAATGGAACGCGTACTGACGAAAGAGAAGGTCATGCTCGATGAGCACGAACACGGTGTCGCCGGCAGCCTCGAGATGCTGATCGAAGAGCTGGTGCGGCAACACAAGGCGCACCCCGCCACGGCTCATGTTCTCACGTCCCTCCGCTAGCCTTTGCCGGCTTCGAGGACGAAGAAGATGAAGGACAGGAACGCCGTCTTCTCTCCGTTGACGATGCGCGGCGGAAGGAGCTCGTGCGGTGTCTCTGGAGCTGGCTCTGGTTCGCTCACGGTGGCTACCCGGTATCCCGCCGATGTGAAGGCGCTGAACATCTCGTGAAGAGGCCGGTGCCAGAAGGTCAGGACCGCAGGCTCGCCATCGAACTCGTAATCTTCCGAGTACTGCCGGATCGCGAAGTAGTCCTCGTTGGGTTGGGTGACCACGCTGACAGTGGGGTGGTTGACCGACAGGATCAGGCGGCCGCCCGGCTTCAGCACACGCCGCAGTTCGGCAAGTGGTGCTGACCAGTCCTCCAGATAGTGCAGAACCAAGGACGAGACAACGTCGTCGAAGGAGTCATCGGCGAAAGGTAGCGGTTTGCTGAGGTCGGCCAGGTACAGGTCCGCGGTCGCGCCCAAACGCTGTCTTGCCAATTCGAGCATCGCAGGACTGGCATCGAAGCCGGTCATGATCGCGCCTTTTGCGTGCAGCGCCGCGGACAGAGGCCCGGAGCCGCATCCTGCGTCCAGGACACGGTGGCCGTCGACGTCGCCGGCGAGGGCAATCATCGCCGGCCGCTCGTAGTAGGCGTTGAGGAGGCTGGACTCATTCTCCGCCGAGTAGCTTTCGGCGAAACTGTCATAGTGGTCGGCTTTCACGGATCCTCGCTCTCGGGAAGAAGCTCATGGTCAGGACAGTCGCTCGATCCTAACAACTGTAGATATCGGTCGCATCGGTCAGGAGCTTGCCGACAGTCAGATCGGTGACGGCACTGGCATTTTCTCGCTGGCATGGGCGAAAGGCGAGTTCAACACCGCTGCTTTCGTCCTGGAGGTTCAGCAAAGCCCCGTCAGCAATGAACCCACCTCGGGATCCATTAGCTTCGTTAGCGCTCAGTTGCAGGACCTTGGCCGAGCCTAAAAGGCGGTGCTGGGCAGATCCTTCTCGCCATCGACGATCGCGGTGATAATCCGCGCTGCAACCAGGTCCGGATCCAGCCCCGCTCCGAATCGCGGCGCTGACCCGGCGATCGGATGCTCGGACAGCGCGGTGCCAGTGTGGCCTGGACGGGCGTCCAGGATTCGGATGCCCGCGCGGCGATACTCGCACGCCGCGGCGACAACGAAGGCCGCGAGCCCAGCCTTCGACGCCGAGTATGCCGCCAGACCGGCGACGGGTGCCTCGGCGACAACGCCGCTCAGTGTGACCACAAAAGGCTCCCGGCCCTCACGTGCCGAGGCCGCGAGGTAGGGCTGGCTCTGGGTAATGAGCTGGATCGGACAGGTCGTGTTCACGGCGAAGAGTTCGTCCACCGTGGCGGGTTCAAGGTCTGATGCGGCGCCGAAGGCGACGACCCCGGACGCAACCACTAGCCCGTCGAGACGTCCGTGCTGCGCATTCGTGTCATCCAGCACCTCCTGGATCACGGAGGGTGCGCGCAGATCGTGCCCAGCAGACTTTGACGACCGGGCGACGATGGCGCCGGCACTCTCCAGCTGAGCCGCGATGCGCGAACCGAGTCCGCCGGTGGCGCCGACTACCAGAACAACCGCACCCTGAAGAGTCGTCATGGGTAGATCCTAGGTCACGTGCTGCAGGTAGCCCAGCGCGGGTCGGGTTCCTGGGGCTGGACGGCTGCGGCATTCCCCGTGCAACGAAGCAGGCTTCACGCGCTCATCCGGTATGAAGCGCGCCAAGGACGCCTGCCGTCGGGCAATACCCGCTCTTCCATCCGCTTCCTTTGGATGGAATCCACGTGCAGTCAACGGCACGCTATCGTAGGCAGATGGCCAAAATTCCAGGACTCGAGGACCTGTTGACTGCGCTGAACGCCGGGGAGACGATCCCCGGCGGTTCGCCGCACCACAAGGCTATGCTCGCCGCGAGTCAGGAGTCGCTGCGCGTCACCGCCACTCTCAACGGGCGCTACAACTCCCCCGCTGAGGTACGGACCCTGATGAGTGAACTGATCGGGAGCCAAGTCCCCGATTCCTTCCAACTCTTCCCACCGTTCAGCGCTGACTTTGGCAAGAACATTAGTTTCGGTGAGGATGTGTTCGTCAACAGCGGCTGCCGGTTCCAGGACCAAGGCGGCATCGACATCGGCGATGGATCCCTCATCGGCCACAACGCCGTGATCACGACGTTGAACCATGACATGTTGCCGAGCAGGCGGGCCGATCTGCACCCGGCCCGCGTTGTAATCGGCCGGGGCGTGTGGTTTGGGGCCAACGTGACAGTATTACCGGGCGTGAGCATCGGCGATGGGGCAGTCATCGGCGCGGGTGCGGTCGTCACTAAGGACGTCCCTGCCGGGGCAGTGGTCGTCGGCGTGCCAGCGAAGCAGGTCGGCACCGTGCCGGAGGGATGATTCCGTGCACTGGGCCGGGACGGTTACGCAGACTTAAAACAACGCAGCTCAGTCGACTTCAAATGACTGAGCTGCGTTGTTGTACTGCCAAAGCGAAACGTTAGACGTTAAACCGGAACTCCACCACGTCGCCGTCGGCCATGACGTATTCCTTGCCTTCAATGCGGACCTTGCCGCGGGACTTCGCCTCGGCCATGGAACCGGCTTCGATGAGGTCGTCGAAGGAGACGACTTCGGCCTTGATGAAACCGCGCTGGAAGTCGGAGTGGATCACACCGGCGGCCTGCGGGGCCGTGTCGCCCTGGTGGATGGTCCAGGCCCGGGTTTCCTTCGGTCCTGCCGTCAGGTAGGTCTGCAGCCCGAGGGTGTGGAAGCCGACGCGGGCCAGCTGGTCGAGTCCGGATTCGTCCTGCCCGTTCATTTCGAGCATTTCGCGGGCCTCTTCCTCGTCCAGCTCCACGAGGTCTGATTCGAGCTTGGCGTCGAGGAAGATGGCGTCCGCCGGGGCAACGAGGGCCCGGAGTTCTTCCTGCTTCTCCGGGCTGCCCAGGATGCCCTCGTCCGCGTTGAAGACGTAAATGAAGGGTTTGGCGGTCAGGAGGCTGAGCTCCCGGAGGTGCTCCATCTCCAGCTTGTCGCTCTTGATCGAGGCGAAGATGGTGTCGCCGCGTTCCAGCACCGTCTGGGCCGCCTTGATGGCGGCCAGCTCGGCGGCTTCCCGCTTCTTGATCTTGACTTCTTTTTCGATCCGGGGAATAGCGTTTTCGATGGTCTGCAGGTCAGCCAGGATCAGCTCGGTGTTGATGGTCTCCATATCCGACCGGGGGTCCACCTTGCCGTCGACATGGATGACGTCAGGATCATCGAACACCCGGACCACCTGGACGATGGCCTCGGCTTCACGGATGTTGGCGAGGAACTTGTTTCCGAGGCCTTCGCCCTCCGACGCGCCTTTGACGATCCCGGCGATGTCCACGAAGGAGACCGGTGCGGGCAGCAGGCGCTGGGATCCGAAGACGGCGGCGAGCTTGGCCAGCCGCGGGTCCGGAAGACTGACGACGCCGACATTCGGCTCGATCGTGGCGAACGGGTAGTTCGCTGCGAGCACCTGGTTGCGGGTCAGTGCGTTGAAAAGAGTTGATTTGCCGACGTTGGGCAGTCCGACGATGCCAATAGTAAGAGCCACGAGTACTAATTCTACCTGCTGTGGCCGGGGTCCCCCACGAGGGCCCGGCGGGAGTCCGGTCGACCGCCCGGTTAAAGGCCCCGTCGACCGCCCGCAGGGCGTCGGCCGCAAACTGTCACAGGTGCATGCCAGAGTGAAGGCATGGACGCTTTTGCACTGATTCTTTCCCTTCTCATGCTTCTCGTCGGTGCGGTCGCCGGCGCCGCCGTGGTCTACCTGCTGGTGAGACGCCGCACCCAGGCCGTGGAGCAGGACTTCGACGCCGTGTCGGGCCGGCTATCCGAGGTCAGCGCGCAGTTCGCCGCGGCCGACGCCGAGAGGCGGCTGCTGGCTGCCCAGAACCGCGAACTCGGCGAGTCCCGGAACCAGGACGGCAGCGTGCTGCGTGCCTTGGCGCCGGTGGCGGAGAAGCTCACCGCGGTCCAGCAGCAGGTTTCGCTGCTGGAGCGCGACCGCCTGGAGCAGTACGGCCAGCTGGCCCAACAGCTGCAGGAGGCCCGGCTGTCCGACGAGCAGCTGCTGCGCTCAACCCATGCCCTGGAGTCCGCGCTGCGGTCCAACAGCGCCCGCGGCCAGTGGGGCGAGGTCCAGTTGCGCCGTGTGGTCGAGGCGGCCGGGATGCTGCGCCATGTCGATTTCCACGAGCAGGTGCACAGCGGGCAGCAGCATGGCCCCGCGGACACCAGCGTCCGGCCCGACCTCGTCGTGCAGCTTCCGGGCCAGAAGCAGCTCGTCGTCGACGCCAAGGTGCCGCTCGCCTCGTACCTGGCGGCGCAGGAGCTGGGGGCGTCCGCCGTCGGGCAGCTGCATGCTCAGTCGCTGGGCGGGCAGCAGGCCCACCTGATGGCGCATGCCAAGGCCCTGAAGGCCCATGTGGACGCGCTGAGCAGCAAGAAGTACTGGGACATTCCGGGCAACTCCCCGGAACTTGTGGTCTGCTTCCTTCCGGCCGAGTCGATTCTGGCCGCCGCCCTGTCCGCGGACCCGGCGCTGCTGGACTACGCCCTGTCCCGGAACGTGGTGCTGGCTTCCCCCTCAACCCTGCTGGCGGTCCTGAAGTCCGTCGCCTTCACCTGGCGCCAGGACGTGCTGACCGACAGCGCGCGGGAGCTGTTCGAGCTCGCCCACCAGCTCTATGAGCGGATGGGAACCCTCGGCGAGAACGTCACCAAGCTGGGGGCCTCGCTCAAAACGTCCGTGGACCGCTATAACTCCATGGTGGGAACGCTGGAGGCCCGGGTGCTGCCGACCGCACGGAAACTCAACGCCCTGGACGCGACCGGGCTTGCGACCCCGGCAGCCGTGGAGGTGACGCCGCGTTCCGTGGCCGCCCCGGAACTCCAGCCCGGGAACGGGCCGGCGATCGGGTCCGGCAGCCGGCCGGCGGATGGGCCCGTGAACGATTCGTCCGACGAAGACCAGGAGTCCGCGGCCTAGGACGCGGCCCGGCGGAGGCGCCCTGGGCGGCCTCCTTAGGAGGTCTCCTAAGGAGGTCTTCTAAGGAGGTCTCCTTAGGAAGTCTGGGCGGGGCGTGACCCGCGGCCGCCGAGGGCGCGGGTGACGTCGCCGGCCTGCTTCAGCGTGGCGCGGAGTTCCTTGGGCAGCGAGAAGAGCAGGTCCTCCTCGGCCGTGACGACTTCCTCGACCGAGCCGTAGCCGTAGTCGGCGAGCAGGCGCAGAACGTCCTTGACCAGGACCTCCGGGACCGACGCACCCGAGGTCACGCCGACGGTGGCCACGCCCTCGAACCAGGATTCGTCCACTTCATTGGCGAAGTCCACGCGGTAGGAGGCCTTTGCCCCGTATTCGAGGGCCACCTCCACCAGCCGGACGGAGTTGGACGAGTTGGCCGATCCGACCACAATCACGAGGTCTGCCTGCGGCGAGATCTTCTTGATGGCCACCTGGCGGTTGGTGGTTGCGTAGCAGATGTCGTCGCTGGGCGGATCCTGCAGGGTCGGAAACCGTTCCTTGAGGAGCCGGACCGTTTCCATGGTTTCGTCGACGCTGAGGGTGGTCTGGGACAGCCAGATGACTTTCTCCGGGTCCCTGACCGTGACCTTGTCGACCTCGTGCGGGCCGTTAATGATCTGGATGTGTTCGGGGGCCTCGCCGGCGGTTCCTTCGACTTCCTCGTGGCCGTCGTGGCCGATCAGCAGGATGTCGAAGTCGTCCTTCGCGAAGCGCACCGCTTCTTTGTGCACCTTGGTCACAAGCGGGCAGGTGGCGTCGATGGTCCGCAGCCCCCGGTCCTCGGCAGACTGCACCACGGCGGGTGAGACCCCGTGGGCGGAGAAAATCACCAGGGCGCCCTCGGGGACCTCGTCGGTTTCGTCAACGAAGATGGCGCCCTTTTCCTCCAGGGAGCTGACGACATGTACGTTGTGGACGATCTGTTTGCGGACATAGACCGGCGGCCCGTAGTGCTCCAGGGCCTTTTCCACCGCGATGACCGCACGGTCGACGCCGGCGCAGTAGCCGCGCGGGGCTGCGAGCAGGACCTTTTTGGGGCCGGAGACGGCGGCTGACGCCAGCACTTCTTCCGGCGTACGCCGCCGGCGCGGAACGGTTGGCATCGGAATGGAAACAGCGGTGGAGGTCATGCCCCAATGCTACCGGTGTTGGGCGGGCAGCCGTTGTGGCCCGGCCT
>DASWAW010000305.1:0-1667 GCA_036390955.1 Arthrobacter sp. | reverse complement strand
GGTGACCTTGACGGACAGCTGGACCAGGTTCTCCGTATCGGAGACCGAGAGGTCATCCGAGCGGAAGATCGAGGTCTTCGGTGCGTACACGCCGGCGGTGGTCTGGCCGTCATAGAAAACGACCAGCCAGGCAACTTCGGTGGGGACCGGGTTGGCCGGAACGGTGACGTGGCCGGAGCCGTTGATGGTCGCGTTTGACCCGTAATACAGCTTTAAGCTAGCCGTATCAAACTGGAGCAAATGCATGACAAAGGCCTCGGTGCGGGCCGCGGTCGTGGTCCGGAGGGTGGCGTTCTGCAGCGACCGGAGGGTTGTGGTTTCACCGCCCTCAGAGGAAGCGGCAAGGATGTCGGCGACAGACGTGTGGCCCATGTGGGTCCACGAGCCGGTCGGGTTGCGAAGGTCGGCGGGGAGTGCCGTTCCGACGGGCGCGGTGTAGAAATGCCCCACGCCTACCTTCAGGACGGCAGCGTTATTCAGTGCCATGAGATTTCTCCTAGAAGTGGGCCTCAGCCCATGAAAAAAGCCCCGTCAGTTGACTAGGGCTTAAAGCGGTTTGTGATGGTATTTTGGTCTGGAGGCCGAATTAACAGACGGTAGATGGCCTCATACCTCACTGCATTCTTCGGCAAAGAGGCGTATTGGACGACACTTGTCGAAGTCTGCCAGTCGGCGACCTTGGCGGGGTGGGTCGACCCTTCTAGGACCGCAATGGACCCGCTGCCGGGGACGGACACCTGCAGCTGCTGCGCCTGGCGCAGTGCATAGCGGCACATCTCCTGGAGTTCCTCGCCCATCTCGTCGGCATCGGGGCCGTCGGTGATGGTCGAGATCATGACAATGGCCGGCTGCATAAACCGGTCATCCCGGCTGGCAAGTGCCAGCGTTCCCGAGCGGCGTTCGCGCCGGGCCACGATGGCCGGGGTCAGCATGTTCTCGGAGAACAGCGTGTAGACATGGACGTTCTGGCCGGCAAAGAACTGCGTGAGGACAACCCGCACCAGTTCATCCACCGACCCGAAGATCGGGACGTGCTCCGGGGTCATCATCATGAGCCCCCGTAGCGCCGGGCGGCATGGTCGATGGCGTTCTGCAGGATGTGCAGGCCCTCGACATGCTTGCCGTTCTTGGTGGTCCAGCCGAACTCGATCGACATGGCCGAACGCTTGTGCTTGTTCTTGCCGCCCTTGCCCTGACCGCCGGGGTCAGTGTCGTGCAGGGCCACGTGGGCGTCCAGTTCGGTCGTCGGGGGGGCGATCACCTCGATAGAGGCGGCGCCGGTCTTCCGGTGAAAGAGCAGCTGCAGCCAGGCATCGCTGGCGATGGACCGCGCCTGCGCGACGACCGCTGCGCGGACGCCGGGCAAGTGGCTGACGACGGCCCCTGTGGAGACCTCGGGCCCGCGCCGGCCCCCGCCACGGGCTGGATGGTACCAGTCGATGTCAGGCATGGGGCTCGTCCAAACGGTTGCGGGAACGGATGATGAACTCGACGTGCTGGGTGGCACGGGACAGCCCGGGAGTGAACCGGGGCGGGGCCGCAAGGTCCCACTCCTCACCCTCGAAGACGATGCGTGCCCAGGAGCCCACCGGGGCGCTCCTGGTAATGCAGCGGATCGACTTGATCGAGACCTGGCCGGCGAGTTCGCCGTCACCTTGCCGCTGTGC
>DASWAW010000304.1:0-4920 GCA_036390955.1 Arthrobacter sp. | reverse complement strand
GTAGGAGAACATGTGGCCGACGTGCAGCGAACCCGACGCCGTGGGCGGGGGAGTGTCGATCGAGTAGACCTGCTCCCGGGTGGTGTCCGGGTTGAACTTGTAGGTCCCTTCGTCAAGCCAGCGCCGGGTGAGGGCGTCTTCGAGCCCCTCCAGGGCCGGCTTGTCCGGAACGTTGATGGGGGCGGTGGTGGGCGTGTCTGTACCCTGCGTGTCTTCAGCCATGGGCCCAATTCTTCCATTTTTTCTCCAAAACGTTTTCGCCGCGGGTTGTTCGGGGGCAGGGGCATTGCCAGCAGCCCTGCAGTAGCATGCGCGGATGGGCAATTCTCAGGGACGTTCTTCCGGCCGGTTTGCGATCAAGCGCATCTATGACGAACCCGCCGACGACGACGGCTGCCGGGTCCTGGTGGACCGGCTCTGGCCGCGCGGGGTCAGCAAGGAACGCGCGCAACTGGAGCTGTGGCTCAAGGATGTGGCGCCGTCCCCGCCGCTGCGGACCGAGTTCGCGCACATGCAGGAACGCTTCGCCGACTTCCGCGCCGCCTATGAAGCGGAGCTCGAGGGCAACCCCGCCGTGCAGACGCTGCGGGAGCTGGCCGCCGCGCATGGGAAGGTGACGCTGCTGTTCGGGGCGCGGGACCCGGAGACCAACCACGCCCGGGTCCTGCAGGAGTTCCTCGCGCGGGATTGAACCGGGGCTAAGCCGTTAGTGTGGTGCCATGACTGAAGGAATCGACATCAAGAAATCGGCAGCCAAAGCAGCAGTTGTCACCGGCGCCAGCACCGGGATCGGCGAGGCCACCGTCCGCGCGCTCCGGACGGAGGGCTGGACCGTGTACGCCGTCGCCCGCCGCGCGGACCGTCTGGCGGCGCTTGCCGCCGAAACCGGCGCCGTCGCGCTTCCGGCAGACGTGACCGACGACGCCGACGTCGCCCGGCTGGTGGACGAGGTGACCCGCGCCGGCGGCATCGACACGCTCATCAACATCGCCGGCGGGGCCCGCGGCGCGGACCGGGTGGCCGAGGCCAAGACCGAGGACTGGGAATGGATGTTTGAAGTCAACGTCCTCGGCACCATGAAGCTCACCCGGGCGTTCCTCCCGATGCTGCGCGCCTGCGGTGAGGGCACCGTCCTGAACCTGACGTCGACGGCGGGACTCTCCGCCTATGAGGGCGGCGGCGGCTACAACGCAGCGAAGTTCGCCCAGCACGCGCTCACCGGCGCCCTGCGCCTCGAGGAGGCCGAGCACAACCTCCGTGTGATCGAGGTGGCGCCCGGCCTGGTCCAGACCGAGGAGTTCGCCCTGAACCGCCTCGGCGGCGACCAGGCGGCCGCCGAGAAGGTCTACCAGGGTGTCGAGAAGCCGCTCACCGCGGCGGACGTCGCCGACGTCGTCCGGTACGCCGTCGCGGCACCGCACCACGTCAACCTCGACCAGATCGTGATCCGCCCGGTCGCGCAGGCCGCCAACTACAAACTGATCCGCAAGAGCTAACGCCGAAGCGGCGCTGCACTTGCCGGACGCCGAAGCGCCGCAACACCAACGCGGGGTCACCTACGGCCCATAAACCGGGCGTTTATGGGCCGTAGGTGACCCCGCGTTGCTTGGTCTAACGGGATGCCGGGACGGTCAGCACCGCCATGATGGCGGCGTGGTCCGTCCCGGCCACCCGGTGCACCGCATAGTCCGCGCTGCTCACCGACGGGCTGGTCACCAGATGGTCCAGCGTGATGCCGGGGAGGGCATAGTCCTCCATTGGCCAGGTGGGAACCAGGCGTGAGCCCTGATGCATTGCCACATCCACCAGTGTCCGGCCCTCGCCCTGCAGGAGCCGGCGGAACTCGGCGTGGTCATAGCTGGCGTTGAAGTCACCGGCCAGCACCACGTTGCCGGGCCGGGCAACCAGCCGGCCGAGTGCCGCGAGGTCGCTGCGCCACTTCGGCAGGCCCACGCCCACGGGCGCCCGGGCATGGACGTTCGTCAGTTCCACGACCGCCCGCTGCCCACCGGACTCCGCGTCCACCTTGATCACCGGCATCGGGAAGTGCGTGCCGGGCACCTTACCGGCAGCCGCCAGCTGGTGAACGGAGTAGACGGCGTTCCCGGCAGCGCCGCCGGCGGGGGCGCTGATCCTGTTGGGCAGCAGCGTGGACAGCCCGGCCGCGGCCAGCCGGTCCTCGAGCGCCTTGGTGTATTCCTGGACAGCCAGGAGGGTGATGCCGTTCTCCCGGACGAGCCGGACGATTTCCGCCGCGTCCGCTTTGCCGAGCTTGGCGTTAAGGCTCATCGTCCGTAGCTGCACCGTTCCCTCCGCGGAGCCGTCCGAGGCCTCCGGCGCGGCCCGGGCGTAGTCCAGCGGGACCAGCCAGAAGAGCTGCACGGCCACGAGGCCCGCCGCGGCGCCCGCCATCCACCGGTGGCGGCCCAGCACCGCGAACAGCAGTGAGGCGCCGGCAGGCAGCACCAGCCACGGCGTGAAGGACACGAGCTGGACCACGGTGGTGGGCCAGTCCCGCGGCACGGCACGGAAGACTGAGACCACCACCACGGGTGTTGCCGCCAGCCCGGCCATCAGCCGCCAGCGGGCAGCTGCCCGGTCGGCAGGCGTTCGCGGGGCAGCGCGGCCCCGGGCCCGGAACATCATGGGATTCAGTGTAGGCATTGCGGGTCCGTGACAGTTGTTAGACTTCTCGTAGCAGCTTTGACCCGGCCATCACCGGTGAGCTTCCGGAAGAACGCCCCGGCGCCGTAACTTTACGAAAAATTGCGCGCCAGGGCCGGTAGAACCGGACGGGTAAGCCCGTCACAGCAGTAATGAGCGGCCGACGCCGGTGCTCTGTCCTATGACGGGGGTCCGGCGGCGGTAAGTGAGGTGGTACCGCGGTGCCGGTGTTGTCGCAAGACAGTGCAGGGGCCGTCCTCGCATCCTGAATGAATCCTTTTGTTCACTAGCTCAACCCAGGATGTCGAGATGACTTATTACCCGAAGGCCTCCGCCGCACCGTCCGGCGCCGGCACCACCTCTGCTTCCAACGCAGCTTCCAACACAGCTGGTGTGTCGGCCTCTGTGAAGTTCCCGGAGATCGAAGAACGCATCCTCAGGTACTGGGACGAGGACGGCACCTTCCAGGCCAGCATCGACCAGCGCCCCTCCGATCTCCCCGGTGGAGAGCGCGGCAGCAACGAATTCGTCTTCTACGACGGCCCCCCCTTCGCCAACGGCCTGCCGCACTACGGCCATCTGCTGACCGGCTACGCCAAGGACCTCGTGGGCCGCTACCAGACCCAGCGCGGCCGCCGCGTCGAGCGCCGCTTCGGCTGGGACACCCACGGGCTGCCCGCCGAGCTGGAAGCCATGAAGCAGCTGGGCATGACGGACAAGACCCAGATCGAGGCCATGGGCATCGACAAGTTCAACGACGCCTGCCGTGCCTCCGTGATGAAGTACGCCGATGAGTGGAAGAGCTACGTCACCCGCCAGGCGCGCTGGGTCGACTTCGAAAATGACTACAAGACGCTCAACGTCGAGTACATGGAGTCCGTGCTCTGGGCCTTCAAGCAGCTGCACGAAAAGGGCCTCACCTACAACGGTTACCGCGTGCTGCCGTACTGCTGGAAGGACGAGACGCCGCTGTCCAACCATGAACTCCGCATGGATGACGACGTCTACAAGAACCGCCAGGACCAGACCGTCACCGTGACCTTCCCGATCACGGCGGGGGAGTCGGAGCTGTCGAAGCAGCTCGCCGGCGTGCAGGCGCTCGCCTGGACCACCACGCCCTGGACGCTGCCCACCAATGCGGCGCTCGCCGTCGGGCCTGCCATCAAGTACGTGGTCCTGCCGGCCGGGCCCAACGGCGTCAAGGCCGCCTCCACGGACGCGCCCGTCACGGGCAGCTTCCTGCTGGCCGCCGAACTGCTCGGCACCTACGCCAAGGATCTTGGCTACGGCGACGGCGCCGAGGGTGCCGCCGCGGCCGAGGCCGCGGTCATCTCCAGCCACACCGGCACCGAACTCGAGGGCCTGACGTACGAGCCGCTCTGGGACTACTTCGCTGACGACGAGAAGTACGGCAACCAGAACGCCTGGCGCTTCCTCGTGGCCGATTACGTCACCACCACCGACGGCACCGGCCTCGTCCATCAGTCTCCCGCCTACGGTGAAGACGACCAGAAAGTCTGTGAAGAGGCCGGCATCCCCGTCGTCCTCTCCGTGGACGAAGGCGCCAAGTTCCTCCCGCTGTTCAGCCACGGCCCGCTGGCCGGGATCGCCGGGCTGCAGGTCTTCGAGGCCAACAAGCCGATCACCCAGGTGCTGCGCGCCCAGGGCCGCCTGGTCCGCCAGGCCAGCTACGAACACAGCTACCCGCACTGCTGGCGCTGCCGGAACCCGCTGATCTACCGCGCCGTGTCCTCCTGGTACGTCGAGGTCACCAAGTTCAAGGACCGCATGTCCGAGCTCAACCAGGACATCAACTGGATCCCGGGCAACGTCAAGGACGGCCAGTTCGGCAAGTGGCTCGCCAACGCCCGCGACTGGTCGATCAGCCGGAACCGCTACTGGGGCAGCCCCATCCCGGTCTGGCAGTCCAGCGACCCGGACTACCCGCGCACCGACGTCTACGGATCGCTGGCCGAGATCGAGGCCGACTTCGGCCGCCTGCCGCTGAACAAGGCCGGCGAGGTGGACCTGCACCGGCCGTTCATCGACGAACTGACCCGCCCCAACCCGGACGATCCCCGCACCCCGGCGGAGGGCCAGTCCGTCATGCGCCGCGTCGAGGACGTGCTGGATGTCTGGTTCGACTCCGGCTCCATGCCCTACGGCCAGGTCCACTACCCGTTCCAGAACGAGGAATGGTTCGACACCCACAACCCGGCGGACTTCATCGTCGAGTACATCGGCCAGACCCGCGGC
>DASWAW010000303.1:0-3262 GCA_036390955.1 Arthrobacter sp. | reverse complement strand
CGAAGAGGTCCAGCTTGGCACCGCCGAGGTCCGCGAAGTGTTCCGTTCCTCCAAGTTCGGCAACATTGCAGGCTCGATCGTTCGCTCGGGTGTTATCCGACGCAACGCGAAGGCCCGTGTCAGCCGCGACGGCAAGGTCATCGGTGACAACCTCACCGTTGAGACGCTCAAGCGCTTCAAGGACGACGCCACCGAGGTCCGCACGGACTTCGAGTGTGGTATCGGTCTTGGCTCGTTCAACGACATCAACGAAGGCGACACCATCGAGACCTTCGAGATGCGCGAAAAGCCGCGCGTCTAGGTTGTCTTAGCGTTTAGAGGTGCGGGGCCGTTGGGTTTGTCCCAGCGGCCCCGCCCCTTCGCCGGACGATTTTCGATCTTCGATCGCAAACCGTCCGGCTCCGATAGCGGCGTCAGCCTTCCCAATGCTCGCAAGCTCGCATCGGGTCCCTCGGCTGCCACCTTGGATGCCACCCAGGCCGCCGGAAAGAATCCAACGGGTCCGTCGTAGACTCGCTTTAGGCGCGTGGCAACAAACCCAAACGTGTGTACGTGAGCCGTTAACGCGCCGTCGTACATCCAAATTTTTTAGGAGTGGAAATGGCTGATCCCGCACGGGCTGCCAAGTTGGCGCAGCGGATTAAGGTTGTTGTTGCCGAGGCCCTGGGCCGAAGGGTCAAGGATCCCCGGCTTGAGGGCGTCACCGTCACCGACGCGCGTGTGACCAATGATCTTCAGCACGCCACGATCTACTACACGGTGTTCGGTGACCAACTGGTCCAGGCCGAGGCCGCCAAGGGTCTTGAGAAGGCCAAGGGCGTGCTGCGTCAGGAAGTCGGGCGGAACATCACCGTCCGGCTGACGCCCACCCTGGAGTTCGTGGCGGACCAGATCCCGGTCAACGCCTCCAACCTGGAGGAACTGCTCCGGGCGGCCAAGAAGCGCGACGCCGAGGTGGCCGCACTTGCTGCCAGCGCGAAGCACGCCGGCGACGCCGATCCCTACAAGAGTGACACTCCCCAGGACGTGGAGCTCGACGAGGACGACTTTGACGAAGAGGAACTGGACCTCATCAACGAAGACGACGTCGATGAGGACAGCAACAAGTAGTCCAGCAACAGACTGCAAGGAAACGGCCGGCCCCGGTAGGGGACCGGCCATTTTCATTCGGCACCAAGGGCATTTCGTCCGCGGTGCCTTCCGTCCGCGGTGCGTTGTGCCGTCGTGCGGTGCGCCGTCAGCTGTGCGTTGCGGTGTCGTGCCGCCTGTCCTCCAGCCCCACGTACATGACCTGGCCGTCCGGCGGACCCCCGGGCCCGGGCAGGGCGTTGACCGTGGCGTAGAGCGTGTCCCCGCGCAGGTCCACGTCGGCCGCAAAGGCGGCGGCGAGCACCACCGTCTGTTCGCCCGAGTCCGGGTCGATCCTGAGGACGCCTTCGCCGAACAGCGACGCAACATACATGTCGCCGTGGTCGTCCAGGGCCAGGCCCGTGGGCGTCATGATGTCATCCGCCACGAGCCTCACCTCGCCGTCGTCCGGGTCCACCTTGAAGACCGCCCCGCGGGGGCCGAGCGACGGATCTTCCGGGCCGCCCGGAAGCGAGGTGACGTACAGCCAGCCGTCAGGCCCGACGGCGACATCGGTCGGCACCGCCTCGAAGTCGTAGGTCGTTCCCACGACGCACTCGGGCAGGCCGTTGGAGGCCGCAGCTTCGGGGGTGATCTTGTAGGGCCGCGGAGGCAGCACAGCAACGGTTTCCGTGTCGCCGCTCGCGGCATCAACGGACACCACACTGTTGGCCCCGGCGTCGGCGACGTAGATGGTGTGTTCCGTGACGGCGATGCCGTAGGGATGCGAATCCACTTCACCCTTGTAGCTGGCGGGCATATTGGGGGGGAGTTTCGCTTCGCAGCCGTCCGGCAGGTCGCGGTAACCGTACCGGGTTTTGCCATCGGCGTTGTCTTCCGTTTCCAGAGCGGCGAAGTCGCCGAGAGTCCTCTGGTGCCCGTCTTTGTCGATGATGCGGACGTGGCCGGCGAGTGCCGTCGGGTCGGGTCCGGCGCCCTGGCTCTCCAGGAAGTACGTCGTCCCGCCCCGCTGGGCGTTGCCCGCCAGGCTCCAGTCCGGGGTCTCGTAGAGGACCACCTGGTTCCCTTTGGAATCGACCCGCGTCAGCCGCCCCGCGAAGGACTCGCTCACCGTGACCGAGCCGTGGCGGCCGGCGCTGATATGCAGAGGGCCGACCAGCCTGCCGGTGAGCGGCACCGGTGCGGTTGCGGCGCTCCCGCCCGAGGCCTGCCCGGGGGCCGTGTCGGGGGCTGCGCCGGCAGCTGTCCCGGCCGAGAGGAACACGGCTGCGGTGGCCGCCGTGGCTAGCAATGACAGACTCTTTCTCATGGTTGGCTCCCGTGGCGAGTGATGAAGTTTCAACACCATTGAGACCATTGAGACCAATGAGACCAGTACAAGGGGCTGCCGGAAATTCTCCGAGGACCCCGTAATTCTCCGAGGACCCCCTTAATAGCGGATATTAAGCCCTCGGCGCTGCAAAGTCGATGACTTCGCGGCAAGCACGGATCATCCCCGGCAGGCGGCATTGCTGGCTATGATCGGACCATGTCCACGGCACCCGCAGCCCCTGAAATCAACCGCTTCCTCGATCAGGCCATCCGGCTCGCCGCCGCCAATGTGGCTGCGGGCGGCGGACCGTTTGGCGCGCTGGTGGTGACGCCGGACGGGCGGACCCATGAGGGCGTCAACCATGTCACGCGGGACAACGACCCCACAGCCCACGCCGAAGTGGTGGCCATCCGTGCGGCTGCGGCTGCGTTGGCGAATTTCGATCTCAGCGGTGCCGTGCTTTATGCCAGCTGCGAACCGTGCCCGCTGTGCCTCGCGGCCGCCCTGTGGGCCCGCGTGGACCGGGTCTACTTCGCCGCGGACCGTCAGGCGGCCGCCGCCGCAGGCTTCGACGACGCGCTGTTCTATGAATACTTCGACGGGACCCGGCCGGAACTGATGCCGGTGCGCCAAACCACTGTCCCGGCGTCGGACGTGCCCTTCCGGGCCTGGCGCGACAACCCGGACCGCGTTGAATACTGAGGTTGAATACTGAGGGCGGCCTCGAGGTGCGCGCCGGGGGTCTTTTGACTCTAGGCCCGCTCCGCGCGGGGGCGTCCCATGGAACCATGACTGCGGGCACTCGGGAAGGCGGCGGACCGTGGGCTCGAGCCTGATCACCTGCCCCCACTGCGGGAAGAT
>DASWAW010000302.1:0-3146 GCA_036390955.1 Arthrobacter sp. | reverse complement strand
CAATGCGGCCACCCCGGTGGAACGCAAGCCGGATTGGATCAAGGCCAAGGTCCACATGGGCCCCGAGTACGTCCAGCTCAAGAACCTCGTCAAAAAGGAAGGCCTCCACACCGTCTGTGAAGAGGCCGGCTGCCCCAACATCTTCGAATGCTGGGAAGACAAAGAAGCCACCTTCCTGATCGGCGGCTCCGAGTGCACCCGGCGCTGCGACTTCTGCCAGATTGACACCGGCAAGCCCTCCCCCGTGGACGTCTTCGAACCCACCAAGGTGGCCCGCTCGGTCCTGGCGATGCAGCTCCGCTACGCCACCGTCACCGGCGTGGCACGCGACGACCTCGCCGACGAGGGCGTCTGGCTCTACGCCGAAACGGTCCGCAAGATCCACGAACTCAACCCGGGCACCGGCGTCGAGCTCCTGATCCCGGACTTCTCCGGCAAACCCGAACACATCGAAGCGATCTGCGATTCCAAGCCCGAGGTCTTCGCCCACAACGTCGAGACCGTCCCCCGGATTTTCAAGCGCATCCGTCCGGCGTTCCGCTACGAGCGCTCCCTGGATGTCATCACCCAGGGCCGCAAGCTCGGCATGGTCACCAAGTCCAACCTGATCCTGGGCATGGGCGAGACCCGTGAGGAAATTTCCGAGGCGCTCCGGGACCTGCACGAGGCCGGCTGCGACCTGATCACCATCACCCAGTACCTGCGCCCGTCCGAACGGCACCTGCCGGTTGACCGCTGGGTCAAGCCGCAGGAGTTCGTGGACCTCCAGCAGGAAGCCGACGAGATCGGTTTCCTGGGCGTCATGAGCGGGCCGCTGGTGCGGTCCTCCTACCGCGCGGGCCGGCTCTGGGCCACCGCGATGCGCAAGAAGGGCTGGGAAATCCCGGCCGAGCTCGCCCACATTGAAAGCTCCGGCAGCACCCGCCAGGAAGCGAGTTCGCTGCTCGCGGCGCACTCCTGATCCACCTGTAACGATTGCGGCGAAGGGCCGGCACCGGAGTAATCCGGCGTCCGGCCCTTCGCTGTCCATCGCGTAGAATTAAGGCACTATGGCGAATTCCCCTGATTCCAGCAACTCCACTCCGGCTTCTGATGCTCCGAAGCGGGGCCTCTTTAACCGAAAGCCCAAGGCGGCCAAGGTCAAGAAGCCGAGCCGTCTGAAGCAGATTGGTGAGGTCTTCCAGATGACCCGCCAGCACGATCCGATGGTCCCGTGGCTCATGCTGCTGGCGTTCCTCGGCGTCGTCGCTGTCAGCTTTGTCGTCGGATTCCTGCTGGACAACTGGATTACCGGCCTGATTATCGGCATCCCGCTGGGCGTCCTGGCGGCCACCCTGATCCTGTCCCGCCGTGCCGAGCGGGCCGCTTTCGCGCGGATTGAAAACCAGCCGGGCGCCTCGGGCGCTGCGCTGGGCACGCTCAAGCGCGGCTGGATCGTCGAAGAACAGCCCGTCGCCGTGAACCCCCGCACCCAGGACGCGGTCTTCCGTGCCATCGGCCGTCCCGGCGTCGTCCTCGTCAGCGAGGGCCCCAGCACCCGCGTCAAGCCGCTGCTCGACGCCGAACGCAAGCGGCTCGCGCGCATCCTGCCCAACGTCACGATCCACGTGATTGAAAGCGGCCGCGGCGAGGGCCAGGTTCCGATCAGCCAGGTCGCCAAGAAGATGACCAAGATGAAGAACGAACTGACCAAGCTTGAAGTCAGCACGGTCTCCAAGCGGATTTCGTCGCTCGGAAGCCGCCTGCCCATTCCCAAGGGCATCGACCCTTACAAGGCCCGCCCGGACCGCAAGGCAGCCCGCGGACGCTAGGCGACGCACGCCAGAGAACTTGGACGCCCCGGTAACCGCCTTTCAAGGCCGCAGCCGGGGCGTTTCCTTTGCCCACTTCACCCCAACATGTCCCGTCGGGACAGAACCCGGAGACCCCGCCATGAAACTGCCGTCCACGCCTGCCATGATCCGCATCTTCCGGGTGCTGGCGATCGCCGAGGGTTTCAGCTGGGCGGCGCTGCTGGTGGGCATGTTCCTCAAATGGGTCACCAGGACCACGGAGCTGGGCGTGGAGATCGCCGGCCCGATCCACGGGGCGTTCTTCATCGGCTACGGGATCGCAGCGCTGAGCCTGTGGGGGTTGCAGCGCTGGCCGTTTCGGGTGGCTTTGTTCGCCGGGCTCTCCGCGGTCATCCCCTTCGCGACGGTCTGGTTTGAGCGCTGGGCTGGCCGGCAGGGCTACCTGACAGTCAAGCCCGGACAGGATGCTGCCCGGCCGGCGCAGGACAATGCCGGGGCGACGGCGCAGGAGCCGGCCGGGGTTTAGCTCTGCTTTAGGGCGGAAGCTACATCCGGACGAGGACCGTGTTCATGGCCTTGTCGTGCAGACCGCGGTGGTCCGGGTCAAAGATGACGGCAGGAATTACGAGGCACAGCAGGAGGCTGCGGACCAGGGCCGGAACCGGGCCGGCGGGGCCGCCGCCGAGCCGGACGACGTGGATCCCCACGATGCGGTGGCCGATGGAGTAGCCGAGGGTGCCGACCAGCAGCGCCTGCTCGACGGCAAACACGGCGAGGGTGGCCCAGGGGTCCCCGGCGAACGCGTAGTTGCTGATGAGCAGCGCGATTCCCCAGTCAATGCAGATGGCGACGATGCGCCGGCCGGCGCGGGCGATGGACCCGGGCCCGGACTCGGGAAGGCCGAGACGCTCCCCCGGGTATTTCGAGATGCCGGATGTGTCCGGCCCGCTGAGCCATGAGCCTATGTCTTTGCGATCAACCACTATCCAAGACTATCGGCAATCGACGCCACCCCGCGATGTTCACAGTGTGGACTTCCAGGGGCCACACTCTGGTCACGGATAGGCCACGTAGTGGACAGCGACTACCGTTTACCTGTCAGGGCATTCTGTAACCTGCCGGAAACAAAGCGGACACCATGGGGAAATCCCGTGTCCTTAGGGTGGTAACAGTTGCTAGCGGCATAGGAGCGGGGCAAACCTTTGCGTTTTCCCCGCTGTCGGACTGCGCTGGACCACACGGCCTGACGGCCGAATCTTTCACATGCATAAGGAGCATAGATGTTCAAGACTGCGGACGAAGTCCTCAAGTTCATCAAAGACGAAGACGTAAGATTCGTCGATATTCGCTTCA
>DASWAW010000301.1:0-1922 GCA_036390955.1 Arthrobacter sp. | reverse complement strand
ACCATCTTTGTCCTGCCGACGCCGCTCTACCAGGTGGCCACCGGCAGCGCCGGTGCGGGTGCGACCGGCCTTTTTGTGCTGGGGTTGGTGCTGCTGGCAGGCGGGATCGGATTGGTCGGGTTGGGACTGGTGCGGCGCTCCCGCGATTTGAAGACGGCGCGCAGCTACGCCAACCGGGAGCCGTCCTCCTCGGACGAGGACCGGCCGGTCAACCCGTACGGGATCCCGAAGTCGTACGGCGCGGTGCCCCCGCTGTCATGACGAGGACCCGTGGCGGCGGGGCTACCTTCCCGCGGTGTCTACGACGCAGAAGCGGTTGCCCTCGGGATCGGCCAGAATGACGTAGTCCGCGTCCGCGGGACGCTTGCTCCATTCCACGCGGCTCGCGCCCAGGCTCAGGAGCCGGTCGACGTCGCGGGCCTGCTGCCCCGAATAGAGGTCGAGGTGGATCCGGGGTGGGACCTGGAGCGTGGATGGGACGCGGTCCAGGGAAATGTTCGGGCCGGCCCCGTGCCTCGGCCCCAGGACGACGAAGTCCTCTTCGGGAGGCCGCCGCGGCACGTAGTCCAGGGCGGCCGTCCAGAAGTCCAGTTGGCGCTGGAGATCATCGACGCGGATGACAATTGAGCCAATGCTGATCATGGGGCCAAACTACACCGCCTCCGCACGTGGCGTGGCGCCGGCGCTGCCCGCAGCAAGGACGTACTGCACCGCAGGGTGGCGGGCGGGTAGCTTGGTCCTATTCCAGCCGGAAGGACGGTGGCACGGTGGGCAAGATCGAGGAGCATCGGGCAGCCCTCAAGGGGCTCGCTGACTGGCTTCCCTATCTGAACGACCACAGCGGACTGCCGGGTCCGCGCGGCAACCTTGAGCTCGTCGCTGCCTGCGGCGAGGAAGCAGACGTCCCGCGGGCCGAGCAGCTGATTGCGACGGGCGACGAGTTCGCGACGGTGTGCGGCGTCGTCGCCCTCGGCCGCTATCTCGGCCTGCATCCCGCGGACCGCCGGCACGTCGAGGTCCTGCGCCGGCACGCCGCCGATTCCAGGTGGCGCGTCCGGGAAGGTGTTGCGATGGCCGTGCAGCGGGCCGGCGACGACGACCCTGAGCTGGCGTTCGCGCTGGCCGAATCCTGGGGGCACGATCCGGACCCGCTGGTCCGCCGGGCCGCCGTCGCCGCCGTGTGCGAACCCCGCCTCCTCCGGACGCAGGCGGCAGCGCGCCGGGCGCTGGAACTCCTGGACGGGGTAACGGGCGATCTCGCCCGCCTGCCCGAGGCGGACCGGCGCTCGCCGTCCGTCCGGACCCTCCGCCAGGCCCTCGGGTACGGCTGGAGCGTCGCGATCGCGGCACTCCCCGCGGAGGGTCTGCGGATTTTCGCGGAACTGGAGGCAAATTCTGATCCGGACATCGCCTGGATCGTCCGCGAGAACTCCAAGAAGAAGCGGCTCCGGAAGCTGTTGGACGGGAGCCCCTAGTCCGTGCGGAGGAGCTCGTCGGTGGCCGCATCCGGCGACCCGTCGAAGTACTTGGCCAGGACCTCGTGGAATGCGTTCTGCTGCGGGTCCGCGCGGAGGAAGAGTGTCATTGAGGAGTGCAACTTGCGCTCGTCGATGCCGCCGAAGATCTGCCCTGCAGTCCGCCCGTCGAGTCCGGCCACCACCCCGGCGCATTCGACCAGCCGGGGGCCCAGCACCGGGTGGCGCAAATAGGCCTTCGCTTCATCCAGCGAGGTCACGGCATATTTCCGGGCGGTCGGGCTCTGCCCGAGTCCGGCGATCTGCGGGAACACGAACCACATCCAGTGGGTGCGCTTCAAACCCCCGCGGAGCTCATCGAGGGCATGCCGGTAGGTTCCGCCCGCGTCCTGGGCCGCGACGAACCGCTCCAGCTCGTAGGGATCCTCCACTGCGTCCTCCTGGTGC
>DASWAW010000300.1:0-8866 GCA_036390955.1 Arthrobacter sp. | reverse complement strand
CGAGTTGTAGAACGGAAACTCACTCCACTGCCCGAAGACATGGACGATCAACACAATCCACGCCGTGAGCCCGTTCCAGATGCCCCACAAGAAGTCCTGCCACCACATGTCTGCCTCCCTGACCGAACCCTTGACACTCCGGTCCCGGAACGGCACGTCCCGGGACGCACGCGAGATGCACGCGCTGCGCTCAGATTAGGTGGTGCGGTGCCGCGGCGGTAGGGGACAGGGGCCCGGAAGGCCGAGCTGTCAGCCGACCCGGGCCGGAAGCCGGCTGAGGCCTTCCACGAGCTCGGCCTGGCTGCTGCAGAGGGCAATCCGGATCCAGCCCTCGCCGATTGAGCCGAACGCGGTCCCGGGGGCAAAGGACACCCCCGAGTCGGCCAGGAAGCGCCGGACCCAGGACCGGACGTCCCCGCCACTGACGTGGGACACGTCCGCCCAAAGGTAGAAAGCCCCCTGCGCCGTGAGGAACGGGATGCCCCGGGACGCCAGGACCGCCGAGGCGGCATCCCGGTTGGCCCGGTAGTGGGCGTGGGCGTGGCTGACGTAGTCCTGCGGGCCCGTCAGCGCGGCCAGCGCCGCGTACTGCGAGGGCGAGGCGACACAGGAGACAATCGCCTCCATCACGTTATTCATCCTCTGCTCCAGGCCCGGCGGGCAGATCAGCGCGCCGATCCGCAGCCCGGTCAGGCCGTAGGTCTTGGAGAGCGTGAGCGAGGTGAACACGCGGGCTTCGCCCGGGACATCGCTGTCAAAGCGGGCCGGGCTGACATGGGGAACATCGTAGGTGAACGCTTCGTAGCACTCGTCGGAAATGATCCAGAGATCGTGCCGCCGGGCGAGCTCCACGAGGCTGCGGGTGAGTTCCTCGCCCAGGACGGCGCCCAGCGGGTTGGAGGGCGAGTTGAGGATCAGCACCTTGGTCCGCGGGGTGATGAGCTCCTCGATGTCCTCGATCCGGGGCTGGAAGTCGTGCTCGGGATACAGCGGGTACCGCACGGGGACGGCGTGCAGCAGGCTGGACGTCATCGCGAAGGTGGGGTAGCCGGGATTGGGGATCAGGATTTCGTCGCCGGGGGAGAGCAGGAGGCTCATCGCGAAGTGCAAACCCTGCTGGGCGCCGTCGACGACGTAGACGCGGTCCGCTGCCACCGGCGTCGCGTTGTGTTCCCGGAACCTGACGGCGAAGGCCTCCCGCAGGGCGGGGATGCCGGCGTTCGGGGTGTAGTTCGTTTCGTCGCGGTCCAGGCAGGCCATCCCGGCCTCAAGGATATGGCGGGGGACGGCGAAGCCCGGTTCGCCGATGCTCAGCACGATGGCGCCGGGCGTTCCCCAGGCGGCTTCGGTGATTTCGCGGATCTGGTTGATGGGGACATCGCGGACGTGGGCGGCAAGCTCGGGCATGTCTGCCATCCTAACCGGCACAGCGCCGGGCGCCGGGTGGACGGGGCAGCGCTCTGCGCCGGGGCCGGGTGGACGGGGCAGCGCTCTGCGCCGGGCGCGGCCCGGGCGCAGATATACTGGGGAGCGTGCTTTCTGGACTGGTAATAGTGGACAAGCCGCAAGGCTGGACCAGCCACGATGTGGTTGGACGGATGCGGCGGCTCGCCGGTACCCGAAAGGTCGGCCATGCCGGAACGCTGGACCCTATGGCGACGGGCGTCCTGGTGGTCGGCATCAACAAAGCCACCCGGCTGCTGACGTACATCGTGGGCACGTCCAAGACCTACACGGCCACCATCCGCCTGGGTGAATCGACGGTCACCGACGACGCCGAAGGCGAGGTCACCGCCACGCACAGCGCCGCAGCGGTCACCGAAGCAGCAGTCCGGTCCGGCGTCGAAGCCCTGACGGGGGAGATCGAGCAGGTCCCCAGCAGCGTCAGCGCCATCAAGGTCAACGGAGAACGCGCCTACGCCCGGGTCCGGTCCGGCGAAGAGGTCAAGCTCGCCGCACGTCCCGTCACGATCCACCGCTTCGAGGTCCACGGGATCCGCCCGGTGCGCGACGGGGAGGCTCTCGACGTGGACGTCACCGTGGAGTGCTCCTCCGGCACCTATATCCGGGCCCTCGCCCGAGACCTCGGCAACGCGCTCGGCGTCGGCGGTCACCTGACGGCGCTCCGCCGGACCCAGGTTGGCCCCTACACACTCGACCAGGCCCACACCCTTGAACAGCTCGCCGAAGAGCTGGACGTGCTGGAGATGTCCCAGGCCGCCCGGGCACTGATGCCCAACCGTGAACTCAGCGACGAGGAAACCACCGAGCTTTCCTTCGGCCGGCGGATCGCCGCGGGTGTGGCCGCCGGGACACCGGGCGCAGCCACACCGGAGCAGCCGGCCGCGGCCTTCGCCCCGGACGGGACCCTCGTGGCGCTGCTCGCTGACAAGGGGAGCTACGCCAAACCGGTGCTCGTCTTCGCACCGGACAATGAGAAGCATGCGCCCAAGCAGCCGCCGGCGGAGCAGCAGGCCGGCCAGTAGTGGACGCGTATTTCTATATCATCATGGTGGTCGGGCTGGTCTCCAGCGCTATCTGCCTGACCGCCGGCATCCTCAAGAAGGCCCCGAACGACACAACGATCCTCTCGGTGGCCGCCGTCGAACTGTCCCTGCTGGTGTACCTGGTCGGTTCGATCGTCCGGGTCGCGGGCGGGGAACAGATCGCCGGGGAGCCGTGGGAGTTCTGGGGGTACCTGCTCACGGCACTGCTGCTGCCGGTCGGTGCGGTGTACTGGGCCATCCTGGAACGCACCCGCTGGAGCAACTTCGTGCTGGCCGCCGTCGGCGTCACCGCCCTGGTGATGGCGGCCCGAATGAATCAGATTTGGTACTGACGTGGAAGAGGCAGATAACGTGACGGCGAAACCTTCGCACGAGGACATCGGAACGACGCCGGGCCCGGCACCCGCAGCTGCGGCGGCCCCGGCGGCGGCACCGGCGGCCAAAGATACCCGCAACACAGGCCCCGGCCGGCTGCTGATCGCTGTCTACGCCGTGTTTGCCATTTCGGCGACCGCCCGGGCGGGGTACCAGATCCTGACCAAGTTCTCAGAAGCGCCGTTGGCCTACCTGCTCTCGGCGTTCGCGGCCGTCGTCTACCTGGTGGCGACGGTGTCCCTCGCGAAGGCTGGCCGCACCTGGTTCAAGGTGTCCGTCGTGGCGGTGCTAGTGGAACTGGTCGGCGTGCTGGTGGTCGGTGCACTCAGCGTGTTCGACTCAGTCAACTTCCCGCATGAGACCGTGTGGTCCCTGTTTGGCCGTGGCTACGCGTTTATCCCGCTGCTGCTGCCGATCCTGGGCCTCATCTGGCTGTACCGCCGCCGTCCCGCCCCGAAGCAGGCCTGAGCGCCCTAGTCAGCGGGCCGGTCCAGTTCCTGGAACAGTGTGATCTGCAGCCCGTCCGGGCCATTGAGCCGTGAGTTCATCGAGCGCCACGGCGTTTCCCGTGGTTCCGCGATGAGCCTGCCGCCGGCCTCCACGAGGTCCCGCGTGGCTTCTTCCGCATCGTCAACCTCGAAGGCGACCCGGATCCTGGCGCTCGGCTGCCCGTCGGCTTCCACCTGGTCGATGTACCTGACCTGCGCCTGGTTGGAGAGCTCCAAGGTGGCGCGGCCAGCTTCGAGGATCGTGATGCGTGCGTCGCCCTCGCTGGGAACCACTTCACGTTCCACGAGTCCCAGCACGTCCCGGTAGAAGGCCAGGGCGGCGTCGTAGTCCTCCGTCTCGACGACGAGGCGCAGTTGCCGGACAGGGGGCGGGGTGTGATTTTCTGTCGTCATATCCGAACCTTAGGACGGACGGTTCCGGAGCGGAATGCCGCTGTCGCTGGCGGCCGCCGATTGCCGGCTGCCACGTTTGCCGGCTGCCGCCTTCCCGGCTGCCGCCGGGGCCGGCGTCGAGGGCTCAGTCCGTTCCGGCGTCGAGCCCCAACAGCCTGCCCCGCAGGGCCGGCCAGGCCGATCCGAAGCCGGGATGCAATTCCTTGTCGCCCACGAGCTCAACCGGCACCCACTGCAGTTCCAGGCTTTCCGGGTCGCTGATCTCCGGTTCAAACGCGGCCACGACCTCGACAGCGACCGTCGTGTAGGTCCAGTAGCCGACGTCAAAGACCGAGGTGAACAGGACGCGGACGTTCTCCGGCGGGACGGCAGCTTCTTCCTTTGCCTCGCGCAGGGCGCCGTGGACTGCCTCTTCGCCCTGGTGCAGGGCTCCGCCCGGGAGCCCCCAGGTGCCGCCCTGATCGCTCCACAGGGCCCGGTGCTGCAAAAGGATGCCCTTAGCGGAGTCGTGGACGAGGAGGCCCGCCGAACCAAAGCGCCCCCAGAACCGGCCGCGGTCGCCTTCAACCCAGGCGTCACCGGGGTCACGGGGACCGTGGGGACGGCGCAGCTCGATGGGGAGCTCGGTTTGTGCGGCGTGGGGCTGTGGTTCGCTGGGCCGCGCGTTGTGGGGGAGTGCCGGGCTGGAGGTCGGGGCAACAGGGCTGTCCATGCCCCCAGTTTCCCACGGCACTCCTCGTCCCGGCCGGACTATGACTCCGCGGGACTGGCCTGGACGCCAGGGCGCATCCCCCGCCCGCATCCGCGTCGGAACAGCCCGATCCCGTTACTGTCACACCTCAAAAGTAGTGTTGGGGCATGGAAGCTATTGGAGATTTCATCCCGGTGCAGGTCAGACAGCCTGACGCCGGAATCCTCCTTGGCGTTCCCCGGATTGCGCCCGTTACTGTCACACCTCAAAAGTAGTGTTGAGTCATGGAAGCTATTGGAGATTTCATCCCGTTACAGGCCACACAGCCTGACGCCGGAATCCTCCCTGGCTTTCCCCGGCTCGCGTCCATTCCTCCCGAGGCGGAGGACATCGACTGTGCTCTGGATGCAGCGCTTGCCCTGCTCCGCTCCTGCAACGGGACGGCTGTGCCTGATGCAGCGGTGTTCGGAGTGGCCGAGGCCTCCGACTTTGCCGGCCGCGTGGAGGAACTGTCCCGCGTGGTCGACTACTGGCAGCTTGTGGCCGCGGCGGCGGTCGACCGGACCCGAAGCCAAGCAGCGGCTGGAGCCAGGACTGCCGCCGGGAGGTTTGGTTCCAATGCGCCCGCCGGCTGGTTGACTGGCTGGAATACGGAGGCGAGTGCGCCGGAAAGCACTCCGTCCGACCCCGTCTGGAATGAACCGGAAGGCGCTGCTCCTTCCCCGGGATGGGTCGACGACGGGTACCGGAACACCGCGGAGTTCCTGCGGGCGCGGCTGCGCATCAGTGCCCCGGAAGCCCGACGCCGTCTGGCCCTCGTCGCGGATGTTCTGCCGCGAACGGGCATATCGGGCCCGCCACTGCCGGCAGCGAAAGAGGAACTCGCGGCTGTGGTCGCTTCGGGGGACATTAGCTCACGGGCGGCGACCATCATCAGCCTTTCCCTGGACCGGGTCCGGCACGTGTCCGCACCCGAGGATGCCGCGCGGATGGAGCATGCCCTCACCCGGACGGCGGTCGAGAACGACCCGGACTTCCTGACCAGGATCGCCAAACGCTGGACGGACGCCTTGGACCAGGACGGCGAGGAACCTGACGAGCAGGAACTGCGCCAGCGCCAGGGGGCCTTCATCCGACGGGCATACCGCGGACTGCAGCATCTGGAAATCTTCGCCACGACCGAACAGTTCGAATACCTGCTTACGGTCATGAACACCGCCACCAACCCGCGGACCGGCGTCGCATCCGGGCCCGGGGGTGGTTCCGCCGTCGACGGTGATGCGGACGACGCGGCTGCAGCGGAACGGCTGGACCAGCGCACCCGGCCGCAGCGGCGACTCGACGGCCTCGTCGGTGGCTGCAAAGTTGCCCTCGCCGCCGGAGACCTGCCCGCCGCGGGAGGGCTGCGCCCGCAGGTGATGGTCACCATTGACTACCGTGATCTGCTGGAACGGCTCGGGGGTGCCGACGCGGAGAGCCGCGCCCCGGGATCCAATACCGGGACACTGATGTTCACCGGACCCATCACGGCCTCGACAGTGCGCAAGATCGCCTGCGACGCCGACATCATCCCGATTGTGCTGGGTGGACAAGGCCGGATCCTCGACATCGGACGCACATCGCGGGTTTTCCCGCCGCACGTCCGCAGGGCCATCACCGCGCGCGACCAGGGCTGCGCCTTTCCCCAGTGCACTCTCCCGGCGCCCTGGTGCGAAGCGCACCACATCAACTACTGGTCCCGCGGCGGAAGCACCGGGGCAGGCAATGGAACGCTGCTCTGCTCCTATCACCATCACGTAATCCACAAGGAACAGTGGACCATTCAAATGCGAAGCGGCGTCCCGTGGTTCATCCCGCCTCCGCACGTCGATCCGCGGCAGATCCCACGGCGAAACCGCTACTTCCGGCTGGAGTGAGGCTGGGTAAGCCCTGCGGCTCGAACCTGAAGTGCACCACGCATTCGGTTCCTTCCTGTTGAGATCAAAGCGAAGGCCAGCCCAGCAATCACGATCGGTGCAGCTGCTATGTAAGCGCCGCCGAAATATATAAAGACCAGACTCAGAGGATAGGCCGCGCCCACCCACCCGGCCGCCATCCAGATGGCCCTTGCGACTGCTGAACGGGGACGTCCCCACAACGCAATTAGGCTCACTGCGCAGCACCATACCCCGGCCAGCAGAAAAACGATCGCACCGAGGAATGCAAGACGATCGGAGCTGAATGCGCCGCGAAAATTTGCGAACCCTATGCCTGCCAGCACCAACCCCACGGCCAGCAAACCCAGTTCCGATACAAAAAGACCTGGACGTTCGTGCCTGGATTTGTGCATCACACGGCCCTAATCGGAGTGCTCGGGTTCCATGCGTCTGCCCGCTCAGGCCTGGTGTCCCGAGCCTAGCCAATATGATCTGCTGCTCCGTGGCCGTCCGCGGGCCACCCGGGGCTAGCGGAACTGCGCAAAGACGCGCACCGGTTCAGGTCGGAAATCCGAGCCCTCAGTGAAGCCCAGGGCCTCGTAGAAGGCACGCTGCCCCGGGTCGTTGTCGGTGATGAGCACCAGCTGCCGGACGTGCCGGTAGCGCGCCAGAACTGTCTCCAGCAGCGCGCGGCCGGCACCTGATTTCTGGAAAGCCGGATCCACGAGGATGTCCTGCAGATAGCAGATGGTCGCATCGTCGGAGATCGCCCGCCCCATCCCAACCAGCGCGCCGCCGCTATTGCGGGCCGTAACGACGAAGGACGAACCGCGGACGGCCGCGGCCAGAACCTTGGGTTCCCGGGTATACGCATCCCAGCCCACAGATTCGTACAGCGCCAGGACCTCCGGATCGGAAAAGGGGCCGCCGGCAAGGACTGTGAACTTTGACATCGGATCAGTGTGGCACATAGGCCTAAGCTGCGGGTCGCAGGAGAGGTGCTACCGTATCGCCGATGCGCAATATACGCAGGGCCCTGCTGGGCCGTAATCAGGGGGACCCATGAACACGTCCGTGATCATCCGCAAGTGCCAGCCGAGCGACCTTCCCGCCCTCGTCCGTCACGAACCTTCGAACTCACGGATCGCCGAGGGTTTCCTGGAACGGCAGACGGACGGGGAGCTGATCTACGCCACGGCGTGGACCGGGGAAACCCCGCACGGCGGGGCTGTGCTGGATTTCCGGGCCGGTCCCGTCCCTGAGCTGAAGCATCTCTTCGTCTACCCCGGCAGCAGGGGAGCGGGGATAGCCGGAGCGCTGTGCCGCTGGCTGGAGGAGCAAGCCAGGCTGGCCGGCCACAGCGAGATCATTCTTGGCGTCGAGCCCGGCAACACGGCGGCACTCCATCTCTACCTCGGCCTGGACTACCGGCCGACCGGCGGCACCGCGACCTATTCGTACGAAGCTCTGGACACCGCCGGCAACCGAACCGTCGCCACGGAAACAGCCGGCTGGTACCGCAAACCACTCGGAAGCCTCAATGCCGGCACCGGCTCCGAACCACCCCCGGCCGCACCCTCCCGTGTCCTCTTCTACGGGGTGACCGGCAGCGGCAAGTCAGCCGCCGCCCGCGCCTATGCTCAAGCCACCGGGCTTCCCGAGTTCTCGGCGGACGATGACATTGGCTGGCTGCCCGGTTGGCAGCAGCGCACCGTCGGCGAGCAGCGGGACCTAGCGGCCGCGATTGCGGCCCAGGACCGCTGGGTGCTGGACAGTGCGTATGGGGTATGGCGGGATGTGGTCCTGCCGCGGGCGGAACTCGTCGTCGGCCTGGACTATCCGCGCTGGCTTTCGCTGGCCCGGCTGGTACGCCGCACACTGCGGCGGGCGCTGACCCGGGAACCGGTCTGCAACGGCAACCAGGAAACCCTGGCCCGGCTCTTCATCCAGGACTCGATCATCCGGTGGCATTTCCGGTCGTTCACACGGAAACGGCAGGTGATGCGCAGTATCCATTCGGATCCAGCGATGCCGCCCGCAGTGCTGTTCCGCCATCCCCGCCAGCTCGACGCCTGGCTCGCGCAGCTGTCCGCCACGGGCGCTGGGTCCGGACGGGCCGAAAGCCTCTGACCCGACGACGGCGGACGGCGGCTACGCTGGTCGCATGGCTGCAATCAGGGCCCCAAGGGAGCTGGCGGAAGCGGAGCGTGTTTCCGTGCTGCGGGCCGTGAAAGCATTCCACACCTTCGCCTGGTTCACGATCGAGGCCTGCATGATCTACGTCCTGTATGCCGGAGCCCGCGGCCGGACCGACCGGAGGGTGGGCCTAGCCGCGGGCGTCGTCACCGCTGAAACCCTGGTCTTTGCCGCCAACGGCTTCCACTGCCCGCTCACCGCCGTGGCCAGGAACCTGGGCGACGAAACGGGCTCCGTCACCGACATCTACCTGCCACAGTGGTTCGCGCGGAATCTCCC
>DASWAW010000299.1:0-6755 GCA_036390955.1 Arthrobacter sp. | reverse complement strand
GGAAGTTCGGCTATCTTGAAAAGGAAGGGCCTGCCCCGGCCCTAGTGCTCTCCTGTCTTGTGGCCTAGAATTGCGCCGAGGGCTCAAGCAGTGGGGCGCCTCACGCAAGAAATATCGGTACACCTGGGGGGTATCGCCGATGAGTGACATGACAGGGCCGGAGCCGTCACGCGAGGGCGCGGCGGACGACGAATTTTTTCTGGGGAAGGTTCCGGAGGGGTATGTCCTCCTCCCCGTCCCCGAAGCTCCCGGCCACTGGATCGCCGTCTTCACGGACGGCTCCTATGTGTGGGACTGGGTACCGTCCTAGGGTCCGGGAAACGGCTCCCCGGCGTCGGCAAGGTCTCGTCGACGTGACGTTTGTTGATTCTCCGGGGAGCGTTGTTTCCAGGCTGCGCCCCGCCCGTCGACGCCTCACGGGAAGCCGGGCAAGGCTTCGACGGTACCAACCGCCCTGTCGTTCCCGGGAGCGTCTCAGGTCGAGGGCCTAGCTTGCGGTACCCGGCAGATGCGCCGGCGTAGAGTTTCCGCGGCCAGGACCCGAATCACCACGCGCATCATCCTTTCGGAAAGCGCCTTACGCGGCTGACCCCGGCTTCTGGATGCCGGCGGGCCGAGTCACTCGGGGGCCGGGAGCCGAGGCTCCGGGTTTCGACACCGTGGCCTGGGCGGGGAAGGCAACGACGCCGAGGACTTCGGCAATCTTCGCCGAACGGCGGGCGCCCATATGGGGCAGGACTTCGCGCATGATCTCGGCGGCCCTGGGACCGGAGATTTCGGAGTGCCAGGTCGCCTTGGCCGGCGCGGGGTGGAGGGACAGGCGCAGGGTCGTGTCCATGAGGGACGCCGCGCGCCCGACCACGTCCCGGTCGGTCATGGCAAGGCGGATGCGGGGGTATTTCCCGCAGTGGGCATCGAAGCTGCCTTCACCTTCCAGGAGTCCGGCCAGCCACAGGAGGTCGTCTCGGTCGCCGTGGATCATTTCGCAGGGCTCCTTCGGAGTAGTGGGTTCTTGCCGGGATGTTGACAGCACCGGCGACGGTCGCCTCAGCGCCGGCGCCGGGCGTTATCTCCCCGCCAGACAGGGATGCAACACCGGCAGTGTCCGGGTGGGCGGCCGCGGGCGGCGAGACAGGAGGCTTTGTCGACCCTTGCGCGAGGCGTCCTACGCCTCTACCCGCATCAGGCCGGGCAGTCGCATCGCTCCGGGACGTCTCCTGCTTTGCGGTTCATCTGGACAAATATGAAGGGGGCCAGAGAGGGTCTGTCTGCTCAGCCGGCAAGGTCCGGAGGTTCGATGGTAACGAAGGGGCCAGAAGTTACGTACGTTGCGTCGCTTCGTGCCTCGAAGGGCTGCCCCCGTGGCGCTCCGCCTCGTCGGCGACCAGGCCGGCGCGTTCACACACATCGCGAAGGGCCACGGCGATCCGCTTGCGGTCGTTCGCAGTGAGGTCGTCCATGGCGATTCGGCGCAGGAACGTCCCGACCAGGGCGGCGGCAGACTCGACAACCTCGGGGTCGGAGATAGGGGCGCCGGCACCGAAGAGGGCAAGAGTTTCGCTGTTGCGTTCGCGCTTTTCGACGGACCGTTCGCGGGGGCTCGCCGAGCGGAGGCCGAGCTCTTCCAGGGCGCCGTCGTCCAGGCGATCGCGAAGGACGTTTCCGGTGTGATAGCGAATAGCCGCCTGGATCGTCGAGAGGTCGCTGCCGGGGACGCTCGCCTGACTCATGACCTCGCGGACCCAGCTGCGGTAAGCGTAGGTCCGGCCGAGCCAGTCCGGAGCCCCCTCGCGAGTGAAGAAGTGCTCGCGCGCCGATATGAAGGCGCGAGCCGTCTCTCGGAGTGTCTCGGTCCGTTCATTGTCTGCGACCGTGTAATAGCGCCTCAGCGAGCTCACAGCTTGGCTCTGCAACTCGTTGAGGGCGGTAGTCGAATTCATGTACCCACGGTAAACCGAGCGAGGCGTCTTACGCTAGTCGTCAAGAGACGAAAACTAATGCCCGCCTAATCCGCCGGAGCGGCTTTCGCGGTGTCCTGTTAGATGATCCCGTTCCGTAAGCGTGACCCAGTCTCGACGACGCGGAGCGGGTCGACGGTTCCTTGGCCCGCGGTAACTTTCGGAAGTTACCCACATAGGGCCGCGAGCTCCTGTGCCGTCGCCGCGTTCGGGAACACGCTGGTGCCATGAGAGCTAAAGACGTGCTGGGCCGGCGCGGGGAGGAACTCGCAGCCGGATATCTCACAGCCCAGGGCATGCGGATCATGGGCCGCAACTGGCGGTGTTCTGAGGGTGAAATCGATATCATCGCGCTCGACGGTGACACCTTGGTCATCGTCGAAGTGAAGACGCGCAGGTCCCTGGCCTACGGGCACCCCTTTGAAGCCGTCGGTGCCGACAAATTGACGCGGCTGCACCGGCTGTCCTCTGCGTGGTGCCGCGACCATGAACTCCGTATGCCGCTGCGCCGGATCGACGTGATCGCCGTGCTCGACGACGGCACTGGCGAGCCCGCCGTGGAACACCTCAAAGGGGTGGGATAGGTGGCGCTGGGCCGGACGTACTCGGTGGCCCTCGTCGGCCTGAACGGCTACATCGTGGAAGTGGAGGCTGACATCGGCCAGACGCTGCCGGCATTTATTATCCTGGGTCTCCCGGATGCGTCGCTCAACGAGGCCAAGGAGCGGATCCGCTCGGCCGCCCAGAACTCCGGGATCCCCTTGAGCCGCCGGAAGATCACGGCCAACCTCATCCCGGCTTCGCTGCCCAAGCGGGGCTCCGGCTTCGACCTGGCCATCGCCATGGCCGCCCTGCTTGCCTCCCGCGATGTCCGGTCCACCGGCCGGACCGTCTTCATCGCCGAACTGGGGCTGGACGGCAGGCTGCGGCCGGTCCGCGGAGTCCTGCCCGCCGTTATGGCCGCGGTGCGCGCAGGCTACACGGACATCGTTGTGGCGCAGGCCAACGCCGCCGAGGCGGAACTCGTGCCCGGCGCCCGCGTGCAGGGCTACGCCACACTGGCCCGGTTGGCCTTTGATTTCGGAGCCGATCCGCAGCGGCTCGCCCTCGACTTTGAACCCGAGCCAGACCCTGGTGAGCCGGACGCCGGAGCTGACGCGCCGTCCTGCCTGCAACCGGACATGCGTGACGTCGCCGGGCAGTCAGACGCCCGGAGAGCCCTGGAAGTCGCCGCCGCCGGCGCCCACCACCTGCTGCTGACCGGGCCGCCGGGCGCGGGCAAAACGATGCTGGCTGAACGGCTGCCCGGGCTCCTGCCGGACCTGGGTGATGCCGAGGCCATGGAAGTGACCGCCATCCATTCGCTGTGCGCACTGACCTCAGCTTCCCTTCGGCTCGTGCGCAGGCCGCCCTACGAGAGCCCGCACCACACCGCCACTGCGGCCGCAATCATCGGGGGCGGCAGTGGGCTTCCGCGGCCCGGCGCCGCCTCGCGGGCGCACCGCGGGGTGTTGTTCCTCGATGAGGCCCCCGAATACGAACGCCGGGTGCTGGATGCGCTGCGGCAGCCGCTGGAGAGTGGCGAACTGGTGCTTCATCGTTCGGCAGGAACGGCGGCCTACCCGGCCCGTTTCCAGCTGGTTCTTGCGGCCAACCCGTGTCCCTGCGGCAAAGCAACGGGCAAGGGGATCGATTGCATCTGCACCCCTACGATCCGCCGGCGGTATCTGGCCCGGCTGTCCGGGCCGCTGCTGGACCGGGTCGACATCCAGCTGCAACTTGATCGGGTGTCGCTGGCCGGCTTTGGCCAGCCGGAGGCCGAGGAGGACACCGCCACCATCGCAGCCCGCGTCCACGCAGCACGGGAGCGCCAGCTCGCGAGGCTGCTGCCGTTCGGGATGGAGACCAACGCCCAGGTTCCGGGCCGGGTTCTCCGGGGTGCCCTGCGGCTCGGCGCCCCCACCACCCGGATCCTGGACCACGCTTTGGAACGCGGCGTGCTCACGGCCCGCGGCTACGACCGCGTGTTGCGTCTGGCGTGGACCCTGGCGGACCTCGGCCACCGGGATATCCCCGCATCCGACGACATCGGACTGGCCCTTAGTCTTCGGCAGGCCGCTGCCTGACCAGGCACCGCACAAGGCTGCCGCGGGCAACTGCGGCGCCACGACCAACCGCCAGCCAGTGAAAGGACAACACCATGACAGAGACTGAACGGACCGCCCGGGCGGCGTTGTCCCGGCTGTTCGAGCCGCAGGACGCCGCAGGCCTCGCACTCGTGCACATCGCCGGGGCGGAGGACGGACTGCGGATCGCCACCGGCGAGCTGGCCGCCGGTGCCGAGCTGGAACGGGAGATGTTCCGGCTGCTGGACCAGAACAGCCAGGGCAGCGGCTGGACCGGCCTGGCGGTCGCCCGAAAGCGCTGGGCGCCGAGGGTCCCGGACCTGGCACCGGCGCGGGACCTCGCAACCATGCAGCGGCTCGGCGGGCGTTTGATCATTCCGTCAGACGAACTCTGGCCCCGGCAGCTGGCCGACCTCGGACTGCAGGAGCCGATTTGTCTTTGGTGGCGCGGCGTCGAGCAGCCGCTCCCCCCGGCCGGCAAAACGATTGCCCTCGTCGGCTCCCGGGACAGCACCGCCTACGGCTCCGCCGTGACCGGCGACCTTGCGTATTCGCTGGCCCAGCGCGGATTCACGATCGTCTCGGGCGGCGCCTACGGGATCGACGCGCACGCCCACCGGGCTGCCCTCGCCGGCGGCTCGTCCGGCGGTATCCCCACGATTGCCGTGATGGCGGGGGGAGTGGACCGTTTCTACCCGTCCGGCAATGAGGACCTGCTGCGGGCTGTCGCGAACCAGGGCGCGGTCCTGGCCGAGGTCCCGCCCGGGTCCGCGCCGACGCGGTACAGATTCCTGCAGCGGAACCGGCTCATCGCCGCGCTGGCATCGGTCACCGTCGTCGTGGAAGCGAGGTGGAGATCCGGTGCGCTCAACACCGCGCACCACGCGGAAACCCTGGGCAGGGCCGTCGGCGCCGTGCCCGGGTCTGTGCACAGCGCCAATTCCGCCGGCTGCCACCGGCTGCTCCGGGAAGGAGGGGCGGTCTGCGTCACCGATGCGGCGGAGATCGCGGAGCTGGCCTCGCCCAGCGGCGAGGCGCTGCCCGAGGCCAGGACCGGCCAGACGGCAGTGCAGGATGGCTTGACCCTGGAGGACCTCATTCTGCTGGATGCGCTGCCCCTGCGGTCCACCACCTCGGTGGAAAAACTCACCGTTGTCGCGGGACTGAGCGCGGATTCGGTGCGGGCGGGCCTCGGCCGGCTCGGGCTGCTGGGTCTGGCCGAATCGCAGCGTGGCGGCTGGAAGCGGGCAGGCAACGCAGAGTGAGTATCGGCCGGGTTCCCCGTGCCGGACGGGCACGCGGCCGCAGGGACCGTGCAGACCGGCGGCTCGCCGCCGGGATCCTTGACCGCCGGGCGAATCCTGCGAGAGTGGGGGAGTGCCCACCCAACAGATCCCGGCCGGCCTGGCCACCGCAGCCCAGGCCTTCGGCCGCTACCTGGAGGCGGAGCGGGGACGCTCGGCCCACACGGTGCGCGCCTACCTCTCCGACGTCCGCAGCCTCCTGGAGCATGCGGCCTCCGAGGGAGTTGAAGACCTCCCCGGGCTGGAGCTTGGCACCCTGCGGCGCTGGCTCGGAGCGCAGAGCGAAGGGGGGATGTCCCGCGCCACCCTGGCCCGGCGCTCCGCCACCGCCAGGGCGTTCACCGCCTGGGCCGTCCGTGAGGAACTCATCCAGGCGGACCCCGCCCTGCGGCTGAAGGCACCAAAGAGGGAAAAGTCCCTGCCCGGAGTGCTGCACCAGCAGCAGGTCCTACGGCTCGTGGAAGATGCGGAGTCCGCTGCCGCCGACGGCGGAACCATGCCACTGCGGGACCGGGCCATGGTGGAGCTGCTGTACGCCACCGGCATCCGGGTCGGCGAGCTGGCAGGCCTCGACGTGGACGACCTCGATCCAGACCGCAGGACCCTGCGGGTGCTTGGCAAGGGCAACAAGGAACGCACCGTACCCTACGGACTGCCCGCCGCGCTCGCCGTCGACGACTGGCTGCGCCGGGGCCGGCCCGCCCTCGCCACGGACACGTCCGGCCCGGCGCTCTTCCTCGGCGCGCGCGGCAGACGGGTCGACCAGCGGCAGGTCCGCTCCGTCGTCCACGACCTGCTGGCAGCCCTGGGGGACACCGCCGCCACTGGGCCGCATGCCCTGCGGCACTCCGCCGCCACGCACCTGCTCGACGGCGGCGCGGACCTCCGCGCCGTGCAGGAAATCCTGGGCCACAGCAGCCTGGCCACCACCCAGATCTACACCCATGTCTCCGTCGAGAGGCTTAGGCAAAGCTACCAGCAGGCCCATCCGAGGGCCTGAACCCGGCGCATCATGCCGCCCCGGACCCCGGCGGGGTCCATACGTGACGCCGCGCGGCGCGCCGGGAAAGACGCGCCGAATTGCACTGGCGTAATTAGGTGGGGTACGGCAGAATGAGACTCACGCCCGACAACTTTCAAGTGTCGCTTGAAGCCCTTTGGCATCAAGTCCCACGAGGAAACCGGGCAGAAACTTAATAGTCTGGCAAGGACCACCGCTCACTACGGGACCCGCGCAACAGACAGACATCCAGGCAGAGGTCGTTGGGGAAGACGTACCTACAGCTATGGAGGATGGAATGTCTGTTGCACTGACCCGCGGTGTGTTGTTCGTTCACTCGGCCCCAACTGCCCTGTGCCCCCACGTT
>DASWAW010000298.1:0-2098 GCA_036390955.1 Arthrobacter sp. | reverse complement strand
AGCTCCTCGTCGGTGCCGTGCAGCAACCGTTCCCACTTGTCCAGCCAGCTCTCGCGGAGGCTGCTTCTAGACCGCTGGCGCTGCCTAGCCAGGTTGCGGAGCCCGATGCGCCGGATCTCCTCGCCCCGTTCCGGGAGCAGCGCGGCCACAGTGAGGTGCAGTTCGTAGCCGAAGAGGTCCTCGCGCCGTTCCGGCCGTTCGCCCGTCACCACACCGCCTCGAAGTGGATGTGGGCAGCCTCGATGACCTGGGCTGCGTCGGCGAGGTGATCCGCCGGTGTGCCCTGGCCGGTGAGCAACGTTGAGCCGGTATCCATCCACAAGCAGAGGTCAGTGTCGCTGGCGCCAGCGCCACGGGCAACCGCCACCAGCTGGGTGATGACCGGCAGGACCGTGCCGCCGGCGAACTGATACTCGGGGACCCACAGCTCGCCCGCGTACTCAAAGGCGAGCAGTTCGCCGGATCTGTGCAGCGCAAGGATGCACGCAGGATCCGGCTCCGAGGGATTCATCAGCTCCGCGGCGCCGGCCGGCGTGTAGGAGCCGAGACAGAGCAGCTCCATCCATCGCATCTCGGCCGCCAAAGCGTGGGCCATTGCTTCATCGTGGTTCATTCCTGCACCGACTTCCCGGTGCCGGTCGGTCCTGGCGGCGGGTTAACGCCGAGGAGTGCTGCCGCGCGCCGCAGGTCTTTCAGGGTCAGCCCCCGTTCCTCGTCCGGCCTCACGAGCCGTAGCTCGGCGATGTTCGGGTGTTCCGCCAGGGTCTCTTCGAGGTACTTCGTCTGGCCGGTGGCCGGCTCATGCAAGGGGCGTTCCGGGTCCTCACTTCAAGCGGCACGCTTTATTTGATCAGTCTGGACTCGGAGCCAAGGACCATCGTCCGGCTCGCCAAGGACCTGCCGCCGACGGACGACTACAGCCACCTGATCCCGTCCGAGCTGAGGATGGACGGGGATGAGATCCCCTTGATCGGCATCGTCCAGCTCGCCGTCGGGCAACGTGGGGCGATGTGGCTGGACATTCGAGGCGACGGAGTCCTCACCTTCCGGGGCACGACGCCCGTTCTGTCGATCGCCCGGCTCTTAGACCGGCTCTGACCCCGGAGGCTACGAGACGCTCCAGGGGCGGTTAGCCCGCGGTGGCCCGCATTACAGCGCTTCGCTCCACGGGTTGGCCATCGACCAGTATTCCTCCGGCTCCATCCCGTCAAGGCTATGGAAGAGAACCATGTCGGGCTCGACGTAGTGGGAACACTCGTGCTCGACCTTCAGTATGGCGTCACGGTCGATAGCTCCAGTGATCATCCCGACCATGTTCAGCCAGCACGCCTGACAGATCTCGTTCGGGAGAACCATGTTGGTCTTCGCGTGAAACGCAAGCCGGATCATGTCGGTCAGGGGACCGATGGGCGGCGTGATGCGCTGGACCGGGGGCAGTTCGTTTGTAGTCATGTTCTTTAACTGTGCGGCGAGGGTCATCTCTCTCTCCACCCGGGTTCAAATAGCCCCGAAAAGGCCTCTTTTATGACCAGGATCACGGAGTTAGGGACAGACGGCAGTAAAATCAGCAGCACGACGAACGTGGGAGGCCCGTGATGCCAGGTTTGCTTGGCCCAGGGCACGGAAGCCCGTGCGAGACCCCTCCAGACAGCGACTCGGATCGCTGTCTACACTGCGGACGGCGCCATTTGGCGGCTCTTAGCAGCGAAGAGCTTGCCTCCTCGGCCCGGGCCTGGAGAGGGGTGGAAGTGGCTGCGGCCGGTCTGCGGCTCGTCACAGACCGCAGACAGGGCCGTGCCACGCCCCAGTGGGTCCACGACCTGGCCGCCGAGAGGCCGAACGCGCCACTCCCGGCCGGGTGGGAAGAAGTGGAGAGGCTCCGCCTTGCCGCAGCCGCCAGGGAGGTTTGCCCATGCCGCTGTCACGGCATGCCGACCGAGGACGAGGTGCGCGAAGCGGCCCTGCGACACCTGGAGGTCGAGCGTGCGGCCGCCCGACTCAAGGCCACACTGGACAGGCGCCTGGGCCGGTCCGAATAGGCTGGTCGCATGACGAATGAATTTCGGCCTATTGGCGTCTGCGGCGACTGGCATGGGTC
>DASWAW010000297.1:0-1814 GCA_036390955.1 Arthrobacter sp. | reverse complement strand
TTCCTGCCGGAAGACCCGGGCGATGTCCGCCTCCGCCGCCGGTGCCCCAGCTGGCTCCGTCGGCGGTGCGGCAACTGGCTCCGCCGCCGGCGCCCCAGCTGGCTCCGGCGGCGGTGCGGCCGACGCTGCGTCGCGGACCATGTCCGGTGGAACCTAGTGCTGGATGGGTCGTACTTCGATGGGCAGGGTCGTGGCGCGGGCCAGCTTGCCGGCCCAGCCGAGCGCGGCGTCGAGGTCCTCCGCCTCGATGACGGTGAACCCGCCGAGATGTTCCTTGGCCTCGGCGAAGGGGCCGTCCGTGATGAGCATCTCGGTGCCCTGCTGCCGTACGACCGTGGCCGTATCGGTGGGATGGAGACCTGCGGCGAACACCCAGGCCCCGGCGGCCTTCATTTCGCGGTTCAGGGCCTCGAGGTCCCGCATGATGGGCTCCAGAACTTCCGGGTCCGGGGCGGGGCCGACGGGCTGGTAAATGCTGAGCAGGTACTGTGCCATGGTGCTGTCCTCCTTGACGAAGCGGCCGGCTCCCTGCCGGCCTCTCACCTTCTAGACGAACGGTCGGCGCCCGGATCGACACCCCGTCGGCAGTCGGGTCTCCGAGGAATCATCGCCCGGGTCAGCTGACCGGGATTACTTCGCGACGGATGATTTCGCGTCAGAGGACTTGGCGTCCGCTGACTTGGCGTCCGCTGACTTGGCGTCTGGTGACTCGGTGTCGGGTGACTGCGGCTCGGCGGGCTCATCGGCTTGGGTCACATGGGGTGCGGGCTCCAGTGGCCCCTCGAAGACCAGCTGATCCAGGCGGCGGAGGATCAGGCCCTCGCGGAGAGCCCAGGGGCAGATCTCCATGCTGGGAAACTCAAACATCTCGAGGGCTGCTTCGGCCACCAGGGCCCCTGCCAGCAGTTGGGGGGCTCGGGCTTCGGAGACACCGGGAAGGTTCAGCCGGTCCTCAACCTCCATGGCAGAGATGCGCTGCGCCCAGAGGCCCAGATCCGTGGCGAACAGCTCCCGTTTGACGTAGGGGCCGGCGCCGCTGGGCGCAGCCCCGGCGATGCGGGCCAGCGAGCGGAACGTCTTGGAGGTGCCGGCCACGTGGTTGGCCTTGCCGAGCTTTGCGAAGTCACGCACGACCGGTTTGAGCGTGGACCGGATGTAGCGGCGAAGTTCCTTGACGCTCTTGGCCGAGGGCGGGTCCTCCTGCAGCCAGTCCCGGGTCAGCCGGCTCGCCCCGAGCGGGACGGATGTCGCGAGTTCCGGGAGCTCGTCCTCCCCGTAGGCCATCTCGAAGGAACCGCCACCGATATCCAGGTTCAGCATGGGTCCTGCGCCCCAGCCGTACCAGCGGCGGACGGCGAAGAACGTCATCGAGGCTTCCTCGCTGCCGGTGAGTTCCCGGAGCGTCACGGTGGTCTCATGCTTGACGCGCGCCAGGACAGCAGCCCCGTTGGTGGCCTCGCGGATTGCGGAGGTACAGAACGCCAGCAGGTCTTCGGCCTTGTGTTTGGCCGCGAATTCCCACGCTTCGAGGACGAACTCGATCAGCTCATGCTGCCCGGCGTCGTTGATGCTGCCGTCGCTCTCAAGGAACTGCACGAGGGACAGCGGGCGTTTGTGCGAGGCGAAGGGCACAGGGCGCGCACCAGGGTGGGCATCGACAAGCAGGAGGTGGACAGTATTTGATCCAATATCAAGGACGCCTAGACGCATAGTGTCATTATTCCCCCGGGGACGCGGCCCGCCTAACGGACCGGCCGCATCCAGCCAGGCATGTTAGGCCTGGCCGGGTCCCGCCCACCTTCTAGGCCCGTCCG
>DASWAW010000296.1:0-3478 GCA_036390955.1 Arthrobacter sp. | reverse complement strand
CCTGTACAACACAACGTCTGATGTGGACGCTTTCCTCGCGGCTGTCGCCGAGGTCCGAGCCTACTTTGGAGCCTAAGGATTTTTCCGCATGAGCCTTGAACAGCTGTACCAGCAGATCATTCTGGAACACGCGAAACTGCGCACCGGCAGCGGACTGGCGGAGGCTCCTGTTCCGGCGGGGGCGTCATCCGGGCAGTCGCACCAGCTCAATCCCGTCTGCGGGGACGAGATCACGGTCCGCGTGGCGGTGTCCGAGGGGAAGGTCGCCCAGCTGCGCTGGGACGGGGCCGGCTGCTCGATCTCCATGGCCTCCGCCTCGGTGCTCGCCGACCTCGCCGAGGGAATGGACGTCGGCAGCTTCACGACCGTCATCGACAACTTCCGCGAAGTCCTGCGGTCCCGGGGGAAACTGGCCGCGGATCCCGAAATCCTCGGCGACGCCTCAGCCTTCGAAGGCGTTTCAAAGTACGCCGCCCGGGTCAAGTGCGCCATGATCTCCTGGGTGGCGGCCGAAGACGCCCTTGCCCAAGCAATGGCACCCGGCACCGCCGCACCCCAGTAGCGCCCTGCCAGCCGGGAGGCCTCCCAGCTGGGCGGCCCGCCTGGCCGGGGGCGTTCCAGCTGGGCGGCCCGCCTGGCGGGGAGGATCGCTAGCTCAGCAGGGCGGCAATCCCGATGGCCGCCGTCGCCGCCCCGAGCAGCATGGAAATGCTGACCAGGACAACGTGGACCGTGAGGAAACGGGTGGCTTTGCCGTCCGCGTCGCGGGCCCGCTCATCCTTCATAACCCGGCGCAGGAACTGCGGCCAGACGGCGAGGGACCACAGGCCGGCCACGATCAGAATGATGGCCAGGCCGGCCGGCAGCTCCACGGGCTAGTGGCTTTCCAGCCAGGCCTGGGCCTGGGTCGACTGGATGTTCAGGGCCTTGCCCACCATCGGTTCGGCCGCCTCGGCGATTTTGCCGCCCAGGAACGGCACGGAGGACGTGACGGTGCCCTCAAGCTCGATCCGGGTGCTGCCGCCGTCGGAGACGAGACGCTGCACGGCATTGACGTCCAGCGGGGCGCCGGAGACTTTCAGGGTGATGTTGCTCAACCGGGAGCCGTCGGCCGCGGGCGCGTCCCACTTCTCCAGTTGCGTCACCTTCAGGCTTTCGCCGACGAACTTCCGGGCAATGTCCGGCATCCGGTTGGTCGGAATGGTCCGCACGGTGGTGGTGCTGAAGGCCCCGGCCGTGTCACCGTCGACGATGAAGGATTCAAGGGTGCCGCCCACGAGTTCGCTCGTGTGGCGCAGGAAGTCCTCGTTCACGAAAACGGCGGTGACGCGGTCAACGTGGTGCGGAAGGTTGGTGGATGCACTCAATGCCATGGGGGTCCTCCGTGGGGTGGATCTGGTCGTTTCGGGCTCCAAACATCCTACGCGGTGTGCCCGGCCGGCTCCGATTCCTGATCCTGGAGGGTCTTCGCCGCGGCCGTGATATTCCGCGACATGGCAGGGAAAATCAGGCTGTGGAACGGCAGCACCGCCAGCCAGTACAGGCGCCCGCTGAGACCCTTCGGGAAGAAGATGGCCCGCTGGCGGTAACGGCTGCCGGTGCCCTCCGGCTCCACTGACAGCTCCAGCCAGGCCCGGCCCGGCGCCCGCATTTCGGCGCGCAGCCGGAGCAGCCGGCCGCGATCGATCCGCTCGACCCGCCACCAGTCCACCACTTCGCCTTCGGCCAGCAGATGCGGGTGCCGCCGGCCGCGCAGCAGCCCGGCTCCGCCGGTGAGCTTGTCCAGCCAGCCGCGGACCTGCCAGGCCAGGGGCATGGAGTACCAGCCGTTTTGCCCGCCGATCCCTTCGATAATGGTCCAGACGTGCTTGGGATCAACGTCGCTGGAGTAGCTGCGCTCATCCAGGTAGACGAGGTGGCCGGCCCACTCGGGATCAGAGGGAAGCGGATCGGCGTCGGCGCCCGCATTGGCCCAGGTGGTTTGTACCTGGCCGTCGCGTTCCTTGCCCAGGGCGAGTGCCACCGCCCGGCGGTAAGGGGTGAGTCCGCCTTCCGGCGGGGGGATGTACGCATCGATATCGTGTTCCCGGGAGACGGCGTCGTGCTGGAGGGACTCCACGAGCGGCAGGGACATCGACAACGGAATCGGTGTGGTCAAGGCAACCCACATGCCGGCGAGCTTGGGCGCGGGAATGGGGAGCGCCAGCACCACGCGGTGCGGGAGCCCCGCCTCTGCGGCGTATTCCTGCATCATGCCCGCGTAGCTGAGGACCTGGCGGCAGCCGATGTCGAAGGTGCGGTTGATCGGGCCTTCCAGCGCCGCCGCCCCGACGAGATAATGCAGCACGTCGCGCACCGCGATCGCCTCGATCTTGTTGCGCACCCAGCTAGGAGCGGGCATCAGGGGCAACGTCTCGGACAGGTGCCGGATCATCTCGAACGATGCCGAACCGGAGCCGATCACCACGCCTGCCTGGAAAACGATGGCGTCGACCGAACTGTCGAGGAAGACCTTGCCCACGGCCTCGCGGGACCTCATGTGGGTGGAGAGTTCGGCCCCGGCGGGGTGCAGGCCGCCGAGGTAGACGATCCGGTCCACGCCGGCGTCGGCCGCGGCCCGCGCCGCGGTCTCGGCCATGGCCTTTTCCTTGGCTTCGAAGCCCGCTCCGGCCGCCATGGAATGCACCAGATAATAGAGCACATCGACGCCGTCCAGGGCAGTGCGCAGGGCATCGCCGTCGTCGAGGCTGCTCTGGACAACCTCGACGTCGGCAAGCCACGGAACGCCGGCAATCTTGGCCGGCGTGCGGACCAGGACCTTCACCGTGTGCCCGGCCTCCAGGAGCCGGGGGACCAACCGGCCGCCGATGTAGCCGGTGGCGCCGGTGACGAGCACCGTCTTGGGCCCGCCGGTCGGTGCGGGGGTGGTCTGTGCGGATTCGGGGGTGCCGGTCATGGTGACTCCTTGTCGTCTATGAGGCATTCGGAGCGCCGGGCCGTTCGGACGGCCGTGTTTCCTGCCAGCCTAGCCCCGGGACCCCAACTGCCGGCAGGCCGGCGGCCGCACGGGCCGGAATGAGCTGTGCAGGCTGCCCGCCCTCCCTTCTGGCAACGCGGGGTCACCTAGCGCCCATAGTGGCCCTCCGGATGGGCGCTACGTGACCCCGCGTTGTTCTGGCGGCACGCTGCATCCGGTGCCTCCGGGGCGCGCGGTAGGCTGGGGGTACCCGGGATTCTCGCGAATTCCGGCTATTCGTGTTGCCTGCGTCCCCCGTGATCCCTTCAGGAGCTACCGTCATGAGCCTCAACGGCCCCTCACTCACCGGTTTGCGCCGTGTCCTCGCCGAAGACCGGAACTACGCCCGCGTCCGGGCCGAAGCGGCCCGCGGGTTCGCGGCCCGCAGCGAGGACTACCAGATCAGCGCCCCCGCCGGCCTGCGCTCGGCCCTGCTGGCCGAAATGGCCGACGGGCTCTCCG
>DASWAW010000295.1:0-4563 GCA_036390955.1 Arthrobacter sp. | reverse complement strand
CACGGCGGCCGAATCGATCTCGGCGATGAAGCGCTCGGCGTTGGCGAGGTCGTTGGTCAGGATGGCCTCGGTGTGGCCGGTGGACCAGGTGCGGATGTGCTGGACGGCCTCGTCCAGGCTGTCCACCATGGCGACGGCCAGGTCCAGGTCCATGTATTCGGCGGCCCAGTCCTGCTCGGTGGCGGGAACGGACTCCACTGACGCAGGAAGAGCCGCCCTGATCCGCTCGTCGGCGTGCAGGGTGACGCCGGCCGCGCGCAGGGCCGCGGCGACCGCGGGCAGCACGGTGGACGACGAGTGCACCAGCAGGGTTTCCACGGTGTTGCAGACGCTGGGGCGCTGGGTCTTGGCGTTCAGCAGGATTTCCACTGCCATGTGCTCATCCGCCGAGGCGTCCAGGAAGATGTGCACGTTGCCCTCGCCGGTTTCGATCACGGGAACCTTGGCGTTGGTCACGACGGACTGGATCAGGTCCCGGCCGCCGCGGGGAATCAGGACGTCGACCCGTCCGCGGGCGCGCATAAGGGCGTTGGCGCCTTCGCGGCCGTACTGGTCGACGCTCTGCACGGCGTCGCCGGGCAGGCCCACTGATTCGAGGGCGTCGCGGAGCACCGTGACGAGGGCTGCGTTGGTGGCGGCGGCGGCCGTCCCGCCGCGCAGGATGACGGCGTTGCCGCTCTTCAGGCCGAGCCCGGCGATGTCCACGGTCACGTTGGGGCGCGCCTCGTAGATGGCGGCGACGACGCCGAGCGGCACGTTGACCTGGCGCAGCCGCAGTCCGTTGGGGAGGGTCTGGCCACGCACGACGTTGCCGACCGGATCCGGCAGGTTCGCGAGCTTCTCCAGGGCGTCGGCGAGGCCCTGGATGCGGGCTTCTGTGAGGGTGAGCCGGTCCAGCATGGCCGCGGACGTGCCGTTGGCCCTGCCGGCGGCGACGTCCGTGGTGTTGGCGGCAAGGATCTGGGCCTGGCGCTCCAGCAGCGCGGCGGCGATGGCGCGGAGCCCGCGGTCCTTCAAGGCCCGGTTGGCGCGGGACATGCTCCGGGCGGCCTGGCGCGACCGGTCGGCGATGGCGTGGACGGCTGCCTCGACGTCCGCCGATGAAGGGCGTACCTTCTCCGGCTCTGACATCGAAACTGCCTGCCTGGCCTCGGTGGGATTCTCAAGGGCGTGGGGAATCAGTGCCTCAGTCATCCTTCAAGTCTAGGCGGGGATGCGGGCTAAACCAGAACCAGATCGTCAACGTGAACAACTTCGCGGTCGAATCCACGTCCCAGCGACTCACCGAGTTCCACTGTGGATCGGCCCAGCATCTGCGGCAACTCAGCGGCGGAATAGTTGACCAGACCGCGTGCAATGACGGTGCCGTCGGCAGCGACCATTTCCACGGCGTCCCCTGCTTCGAAGTTGCCTTCAACCGCCGAGATCCCGGCCGGGAGCAGCGAGGTGTGGCGGTCACGCACGGCCCGGACCGCGCCGTCGTCGAGGATCAGCCGGCCCTGCACGTGCGCGAGGTGGGCGAGCCACATCATCCGCACCGGCTTGCGTGCCCCGTTCACGGTGAACCAGGTTCCGACGTCCTCGCCGGCCAGGGCGGCCGAGATGTTGGCGGTCGACGTGACCATCGCGGGAATGCCGGAGTCGGCCGCCATGATGGCAGCCTCGACCTTGGTCTGCATTCCGCCGGTTCCGACTCCGGCCTTGCCGGGCGCCCCGATGGTCACACCCTCGAGGTCCTCAGGACTGTCCACGCGGGGGATCCGTTTGGCGCCCTTCGCCGGAGGGCCGTCGTAGAGCGAGTCGACGTCGGACAGCAGCACGAGGGCATCGGCACGGACCAGATGGGCCACCAGGGCCGACAGGCGGTCGTTGTCGCCGAAGCGGATCTTGTGCGTGGCCACGGTGTCGTTTTCGTTGACCACCGGCACCACCCCAAGGTTGAGCAGCCTGTTCAGGGCGCGGAAGGCGTTGGTGTGGTGGCTGCGCCGCATGAGGTCATCGGCCGTGAGGAGCACCTGGCTGACAGTGACGCCGTGGGCTCCAAAGGCCTGGGTGTACCGCGCCATCAGGAGGCCCTGGCCCACGCTGGCCGCTGCCTGCTGGGTAGCCAGGTCCCGGGGTCGCTTGGCCAGTCCCAACGGCGCCAGCCCGGCGGCGATGGCCCCCGAGGAGACGAGGATGATTTCCATGCCCGCGTTGCTTTTGACGGCAAGGGCATCCGACAGCGCGATGAGCGCTTCTTCGGAGATGCCGCCCTTGATGCTGGTGAGCGATGAAGAGCCGACCTTGACCACGATGCGGCGTGCTCTGGCGAGCACGCTCCTGTCGTCGGCGGGTTCCTCGATTAGGACTGCGGAACTAACACTCACGTCTGCGGGTTCACTCCTCATTTTCTTCGCCCAGTCCACTCTCCTTGAGCGGCTTGGGGCGGCGCCCGCTGACGGATTCGGTCCAGATGCCGGCCTTGCGCTCGGCTTCGAGCTCGGCGCGGGCGGCCGCCTTGGCCTCGCGGCGTTCGACCTGCTCGTCACGCTTCTGTCCGCGGGTGGGGCGGTCGCCGATGTCGGCGAAGCGCACGTCCGTGCCGCGGGGCGCGGCAAGCAGTTCGGCGCCCGCCATCATGGTCGGCTCCCAGTCGAAGACGACGCCGTCGTCCTCGCCGATGACGACCGTGTCGCCCGGCACGGCACCCTGCTTGAAGAGTTCGTTTTCGACACCCAGCTTGGCGAGGCGGTCGGCGAGGTAGCCGATCGCTTCCTCGTTGGTGAAGTCGGTCTGCTTGACCCAGCGCACGGGCTTGTCGCCCAGGACCCGGAACAGCGGCTCGAGGTTCTTCTCTTCGCGGCGGATCTTGAAACCGGACTCGTTCACGGCGCGCGGCTTCAGGATCGGGGCGTGCACCTTGGGCGGCGCGGCGGCGAGGGCGTCGCGGGCTTCCTGGACGATTTCTCCCATGGCGAAGCCGAGCTGGCGGAGGCCCTCGTGGCTCGTGGCGGAGATCTCGAAGACCTTGTAGCCGCGGGCTTCGAGTTCCGGCCGGACGAACTCGGCCATGTCCTTGCCGTCGGGCAGGTCCACCTTGTTCAGGGCGACCAGGCGGGGGCGGTGGTTCAGCGGAACGACTTCGCCGTCGGTTCCGCTGTAGCTCATGTCCACCGCGTACTTCTCGAGTTCGGCTTCGATGATGGCGAGGTCGGAGAGCGGGTCGCGGTCCGATTCGAGCGTGCCGCAGTCCAGGACGTGCACCAGGGCGGCGCAGCGCTCGACGTGGCGCAGGAAGTAGTGGCCAAGGCCCTTGCCCTCGCTGGCGCCTTCGATCAGGCCCGGGACGTCGGCGATGGTGAAGCGCACCTCGCCGGCCTGAACCACGCCGAGGTTCGGGATCAGGGTGGTGAAGGGGTAATCGGCGATCTTGGGCCGGGCGGCCGACATGGCGGCGATCAGGCTGGACTTTCCGGCGGAGGGGAATCCGACGAGGGCGATGTCGGCGATGGACTTCAGTTCCAGGACGACGTCGCTGGATTCGCCTTCGATACCGAGCAGCGCAAAGCCGGGGGCGCGGCGCTTCTGCGAGGAGAGCGAGGCGTTGCCGAGGCCGCCGATGCCGCCGGCGGCCGCGATGTATTCGGCACCTTCGCTTACGAGGTCGGCCAGGACTTCGCCGGACTTGGACTTGACCACGGTGCCAACGGGGACCGGAAGGATCAGGGTTTCACCGTGTTTGCCGGCGCGCCAGTCACCCATGCCGGGGCCGCCGTTGGTGGCGTGGCGGTGCGGGGCGTGGTGGTAGTCAAGCAGGGTGGTGGTCTGGGGGTCGACGCGCAGGATGACGTCACCGCCGTTGCCGCCGTTGCCGCCGTCGGGACCGCCCAGCGGCTTGAACTTCTCGCGGTGAACGGAGACACAACCGTGGCCGCCGGTACCGCCGGATACGTGCAGTACTACCCGGTCTACAAAGCTAGCCACGTGGATCTCCTCAGTGCTGTTCCCTCAGGTGTCCGAAGACGCCCAGGATGATTGTAATGCGGTTAAAACACCGGTGGAGCGGACCTAATGGCCCGCCCCACCGATTTAAGACTTGTTGTTACTCTGCAGCTGCAGCAGCCACAATGTTCACAACGCGACGACCGCGGCGGGTGCCGAACTCGACAGCGCCGGGGGCCAGTGCGAACAGGGTGTCGTCGCCGCCGCGGCCAACGCCGGCACCCGGGTGGAAGTGGGTGCCACGCTGGCGGACGATGATCTCGCCTGCGGAAACTACCTGGCCGCCGAAGCGCTTGACGCCGAGGTACTGAGCGTTCGAGTCACGACCGTTGCGAGTGGAACTCGCGCCTTTTTTATGTGCCATTTGGAAATGCCTGCCTTAAAATTCTGGGGAATCTGCTGAAAACCTGAACAGTAACGAGTAGTTACTTGATACCGGTGATCTTGACCTTGGTCAATTCCTGACGGTGACCCTGGCGCTTCTTGTAGCCGGTCTTGTTCTTGAACTTCTGGATGACGATCTTGGGACCGCGAAGGTCCTCAAGGATCTCAGCCGTAACCTTTACCTTGGCCAGGTCC
>DASWAW010000294.1:0-4287 GCA_036390955.1 Arthrobacter sp. | reverse complement strand
GGAGGTCCCGGAGCGTCCCTGGACAGCGGGCAGCCTGCCGAGCGTGCCGTACTCGAAGTGGCGCAGCTAACCGCGGGGGTCCTTCCTCAGGACGTCCGGCAGCTCATCCACGTAGACGGTCTGCGGCGGCTCGTAGTAGATGACCATGACCTCCTCGCCCACCGCATAGACACTGGTCTTGTCGAACGGGTGGGCGTGGAAGGCGCTTGTTCCGCCACGGAACGGCAGCATGACTTCACCGATGGTGCCCGGCGCGATCCGGCCGGTAACCCGTCCGATCCTGCCCGTGAGGCTCCGGTTAACGTCCCTGTGCATCATGCATCCGGAGCTTTCGCGCGCCCCTTTGGATCCTCCCGGCCGTTCCTCAGCGCGGACCGGAGAGCGGGGAGATAGTCGCCCACCTGGGCCAGGATCCCGCCGATCATGCGGTTGATACCTTCGCCGCCGTTGAGGACGGTGAGCTGGCCAACGTGGGCGAAGGGCTCCGCCGCTGCGGCGATGATGGCCGGCATGTTTTCCGCCAGCTGCTGCGAAATAACGGCCTCCTGGTTGGTGCCCAGGGCTTCGGCGCGGGCTTTGATGCCCTCCGCCTCGGCCAACGCCTTGGCCTTGATCGCCGAGGCAGCAGCGTCGCCGCGGGCCTTCGTGGCCGCCGCCTCCGCCTCGCCGGTAACCCGGGTGGCGCCGGCCGCCGCTGCCGCCGCGGCCGCATTGGCGTTGGCCTGCAGTTCCGTGCGCCGGGCATTGACTTCAGCCTCGAGTTCCGTGCGCCGGGCCAGCGCCTCTGCGGCGCTGATGTCGGCGGACTTCTGGCCTTCGGCATCGGTACGCTTTGCGTAGGCTTTAGCGTCGGCGGGCTTGCGGACGGTGGTCTGCAGTTTCTGTTCCTCCCGGTCCGCCTCCAGCTTGGCCACCTCGGTCTCCTGGACCACCACCTGCTGGCGGGCTGTCGCGTCGGCGAGCGGGCCCGCCTGGGCGGCATGTGCCTTGGCCCGTTCGGCGTTGGCCTGCGCCTCGGACTGCCGGATGGCCGAGATACTCCGTGCGTCCGCGATCAGCGCCTCAGCTTCTGCTTCCTTTTCCGCGGCCTCACGGTTCCTGGTGGCCTCGGCGATGCGCGCTTCCATCTTGACCTGGGCGATGTGCGGTTTGGCGATGTTCTCGATGTAGCTTGTGGGATCCTGCAGGTCCTTGATCTGAAGCGAATCGACCACCAGCCCGAGTTTTTCCATTTCAACACCGCTGGCGCTGCGGACCTGTGAACCGAGCTTGTCGCGCTCGCGGATGATTTCCTCCATGGTCATGCTGCCGATAATCGAGCGCAGGTGCCCTTCGAAAACGTTGTAGACCTGGCTTTCCATTTTCGGCTGCTGGCCCAGGAAGCGCCGCGCGGCGTTGGCGATGAACGGCGGAGCGTCCCCGATCTTGTAGATTACGACACCTTCGACGATCACCTGGATGCCCTGCGAAGTCACGCAGGAGACTTTGAGCTCGGTTTCGTTAAGGGTCAGCGACAGGGTCCTGACGGTCTGCAGCCCCGGAAACACCAGCGCGCCCTTGCCGGTGACGATCTTGAAGTCCATTCCCTCCCTGGTCTCCAGGGTTCCCCGCGTCAGCCCCGAGATGATGAGGGCCTCATTGGGTTCAGCCACCTTCCACATCAGTTTTGTGGTCAGCCAAATAACGGCGATGACAACGGCCGCTCCGATGAGCACGGCAAATAGTGGGTAAAGTGCTGAAATGTCCGGCATACCGGGTCCTTTCACGATGCTGGAAAAGGCGGTGCGGCACGGCCCCCCAACCGTTCCGCCTGTGGAACCCGGCCGGACCAGATGCGGAAGTGCGGGGCCGCCAATCCAGCTGTTGTAGACAGTCTGATGCGCTCCCCGCCGTAAAGTCCAGCGATTAGATGATGCGGTGACGGAAGCCCCTGTTGCCGAACGCACCGCCGTGGAATCGTGGGCAGGGGACCGCCGTGCCGTCCCGGGGAGGGTTGTGGGATGTACGTCGGATCCGGAGTGATCGGGATCGCCTGGGACACCTGGCGGGCTGAGCGGGGAGGCCCTGAAGGGATCGCCCGCCGGCAGCACGCCCGGCTCGCGGAGCTCGTGGAGTTTGCCCGCTCCGCGTCGCCCTACTACCGCCGGCTGTACCGGGACGTGCCGGAGCGGGTCACGGATCCGCGCCAGCTTCCCCGGGTCGGCAAGCGGGAGCTGATGGCGAATTTCGACGACTGGGTGACGGACCCGCACATCACTCTGGCGAAGCTGCGGTCGGAGTTGCTGTCCGACCTTTCCCAGCTCGGGAGGTCCTATCGCGGCAAGTACCTGGTGGTGACCACGTCCGGGACCACCGGGGAGCCGGCCGTCCTGGTCCACGACCGGTTCTCGTGGGTCGTGGTCAACCTCGTGGTCCGGGTTCGCGAGCGCCGGACCCTGGTCCGGGCTGCGGACCTGCGGGCGTTTCTGCGCCACGGCGTGCGGGCTGCGGCCCTGGTCGCGGGAGGCGGCCACTTCGCGGGCGTGGTTCTGACGGAATCCGTGCGGCGGCGCTCATCCGTCATTGCCCGGCGGGTACGGGTTTTCAGCGTGCTCAGGCCTCTCGCCGAACTGGTGCAGGAGCTCAACGACTTCAAGCCCACGGTGCTTTACGGCTACCCCAGTGCGATGCTGCAGCTGGCCGCCGAGCAGCAGGCCGGGCGGTTACGGCTCCGTCCCGTCCTGGCCATCAGTTCCGGCGAGAACCTGTCCGACACCGGACGTGCAACCATCCAAGCGGCGTTCGGCTGCAGGGTCACCGAACGCTATCTTTCCTCGGAAGTCCCTGCCCTGACCAGCCAGTGCCGGAGGGGTGCATTCCACGTTAATTCTGACTGGTACATCCTCGAGCCGGTGGACGCGGACTACCAGCCGGTCCCCGACGGCGTCACCTCCCACTCGGTACTGGTCACCAACCTGGCCAACCGAGTGCAGCCCATCATCCGCTATGACCTCGGCGACCGGGTCACGGTGGCGGCAGCTCCCTGCCCGTGCGGCAGCCTTTTTCCCGCAGTGAAAATCGAAGGCCGTGCCGGGGACCTGGTTTCCTTCGGGGCGCCCGACGGCGGCGCGGTGACGATCCTGCCGCTGGCACTGGGCACGGTGATCGAGGAGACCGCCGGAGTCCGCCGGTTCCAGGCCATCCGCACCGGGCCGGGGACCCTGCGCCTGCGGCTGGAGGTTGGTCCGGGCGCCGACAGGGCTCAGGTGCAGAAGGCCGTCGAGGAGCGGCTGGGCAGATTTTTCGCCGCCCAGGGGACGGGAGCAGTTGCCATCGACCATGCGGATGAGCCTCCCCGGACCGACCGCAGCGGCAAGTTCCGGCAGGTCTGGTCCGCTTAAGCGCGCGCTGCGCCTATTGCGGCCCCAGCAACTCCCGGGCCTGCCGCTGGGCCTCGAGCTGTTCGGGGGTGACTGTGGATCCGCGGAGGAACCCGGCGTCGGCGATGATCCGCCGCAGCTCGGCCACGGTCCGGGGAGTGCTCGCGCCCTGGTGGGCCATGGCGTGGCAGTTGGCGCAGAGCGGGACGAGGTCGGTGAGCGGGTCCAGCTGGTAGCCGCTGCCCAGTTGGGACACCGGGACGAGGTGGTGGACCGGGATGAAGTCCAGGCCGATCTCGCCGTACTTCTGCTCGAAGGAGAACCCGCACGCCGCGCAGTTGCTGCCGTGGAGCGCAATACAGGCCCGCCGCGCGTCGGGATCCTGTTCGTAGCGGTTAACCTCCACCCGGGTGAGTGCGTCCTGCGGATAGGTGCCGGGGCCGGGCCGCGTGGGGTCCGGTCCGGGCGGAGGTCCGAAGTCACGCCACAGGGCCCTGATCGGCGCTTCCTCGGCCGGCTCAACGCCCAGCTCGGAGGCATCATCGCTGTCCCAGGGGACCCCGGGCACCGCATCCTGGAGCACGTCGACGGCGATCTGTTCGCCGGGCGGCAGGAGGGCGTCGAAGGCCACCTGCACAGAAAGCCGGGTCCCGCCCGGCGCGGCCCCGGCGGCGGGAGACTGCGGCCCTGGGTCGGGCTGCTCCCAGACGACAACGCCGTGGCCGATCAGTCCCCGGCCGTGCTCTCCCTGCATGAGCAGCCAGACGTCCGTGCCCGCGGCGATGGCCCCCTGTCCGCCCACGCTCCAGCGCTCAAGGTGCAGCCCGGTCGCGGCCACGCGGTCGACGGCGGCGGCGTAGTTCCAGTCGTTCCAGCGGTCCGGGTTCCAGCCCAGGATGATGGCGGTCATCTGGCCATTCTCTCAGGA
>DASWAW010000293.1:0-2779 GCA_036390955.1 Arthrobacter sp. | reverse complement strand
ATCGGCACGTCAATCAGGTGGTTGGGCTGGTTGAGCGAGACGAAGACGGTGGGGACCTCAGTGACGTACCACGGGATTTCCGCGGCCATCGGGGTGGACCACTTGATCCGGATGGCCGCCTCCTGGGCGAAGCCCAACACGGACGCGAACACGAAGGCGGCGTCGTACTTCTCCGCGTAATCGCCTGTGGCTTCCTCGGAGATGACCGACATGAAATTCACGCCCGTCTCCCCTGCCGCCTCCCGCTGGTCCGCTGTCTTGAACAGGTGCACCTCGAACCCGGCGTCTTCCAGCTCGGCTTTGACCGTGTCCAGGTACGCCAGCGGATCCGCGCGGGTGAAGTCCGCACCGCCGGAGATGCCGTACAGGCGGATCCGGGGGTGTGTCGCCGGCGTGATGGGCAGGTTGTTGGCGGTGTCCTTGACCAGGGTGACGGTCTTGTCCGCGATGGACGCTGCCACGGCCCGGTGTGCGTCGCTGCCGATCACGCCGAGTGCCTCCACCGGGGGGACCAGCTCCGCGGCCGGTTTGCGGTGCAGCCCCAGGCTTGCCTTCAGGGCCAGGATCCGGCGCAGCGCGTCATGCAGGCGCTGTTCGGTGATGACGCCCGATTTGTAGCCGTCCATCATGTACTGGAAGTCTTCCTCCGGGTTGCGGAAGAACAGGAACATGTCGGCGCCGGCGGCGATGGTGGCCGGCACCAGGTCCTTGCGCTTCATGGCCTGGGTGAGGCCGATCATCTGCGAAGCGTCCGTCAGGATCAGCCCGTTGAAGCCGAGTTCGCCGCGGAGCAGGTCCTGGAGCAGTTCCGGCGCCAGAGTCGCGGGCAGGATGTGCTTGTCCGCCAGGCCGGGGCGGAAGTGCCGGGAGAGTTCCGGCGCCCCGATGTGCCCGATCATGATGGACTGCACGCCGTGCGCGATCATCTCGCGGTACACGAGCCCGTACGTCCCGTTCCACTCCTCGTAGCCGAGCGTGTTGTAGGACGTGACCACGTGCTGGTCGCGTTCGTCCATGCCGTCGCCGGGGAAGTGCTTCATGGCGCAGACGGTGGCCGACTCGCTGATGCCGTCGAAATACTCCTTGGCACGTTCGACCACGATCTCCGGTGTGTTGCCGAAGGCGCGGGTCGAGATGACCGTGTTCCGCCAGTTGTAGTGGATGTCGACAATCGGCGCGAACGCCCAGTTGCAGCCCAGCGCAGCGGTTTCCACACCGGCGACCTGGCCCATTTGCCGCGCGATGGCCTTGTCCGGGTGCGAGCCGGCCTGCAGGTGCGTCGACACAAACGTTCCGTCGTCGCAGCTTCCGGCTCCCCCCATTTCCGGGTTGGAGGCCACGAGCAGCGGGATGCGGGTTTTGGACTGCGCGTAGCGGATGTGTTCCTGCACCGCGGCGGAGGGGCCGGGCCGGTAGCGCATGGCGCCCACGTGGTAGTTCTCCAGGATGCCGTCCAGGTACTCCGGGGCGTAGTCGTTGTTGTGGTTGATGAACAGCTGCCCGATTTTTTCCTCGAGGCTCATTCCGGCGAGGGTGGACTCCACCCACGCAACGGCGTCGGCGTCGAGGTTGAACGGCGCGGCCTGAAGGTCGACGTCGAACTGGCGGGGTTGGGTGCCCGCCCCACGGACGTCGTTGCCGGCCGGAGCGGCGGTGGCGCCGGCGGCGGCGTTGGCAGTCGCGGCGGCGTTGGCGGTCGCTGCGGCGGCCATGCCGGACAGCGCCGCGGTCACCACCTGGTCTACCGGGGTGGCGATGTCCACCACGATCCCGGCCTCGTCCGTCTGCAGCGGTTCCAGCGTTGCGAGCTGGGATTCCAGGAGGGCGGCCGGCATGAAGTGGCCGGAGCGGCCTTCGAGCCGGGACCCCAGGACCTCTTTGCTGCCGTGCAGGTGCAGGAAGAGGGTGTCCGGAGCCAGGGCGCGGATGGCGTCCCGGTAGCTGCGCCGGAGCGCGGAACAGGCCAGGACCAGTCCGTCGCCGCCTTCGTTGGCCAGTGCGCTGCCCACGGTGGCGAGCCAGGGCCAGCGGTCCTCATCGGTCAGGGGCGTGCCGGCTGCCATTTTGGCGACGTTCTCCAGCGGATGGAGGGAATCGCCGTCCAGGAACGGCACGCCCAGTTCGCGGGCGATGAGGTCGCCGATGGTGGTCTTGCCGCAGCCGGAGACGCCCATGACGATGACGTGGCGGCGGCCGGCTGCGGGGCCGGGAGTGGTGGCGGCGGGGGTGGAGGGAATGTGCGTCACCAGTCGTGGACCGTTCCGTCGACGAGGCGGTTGTAGGGCAGGTAGGCCTGCTGGTAGGGGTAGGCTGCGGCGGCTTCCTCGTTGAACTCCACGCCGATGCCGGGCGCCTCCCCCGGGTGCAGGTAGCCGTCCACGAACGTCATCGACTGCTCGAACACCTCATTCGTCGCGTCCGAGTGCTGCATGTATTCCTGGATCCCGAAGTTATGGATCGCCAGGCCCACATGCAGCTGCGCGGCGAACCCGACCGGGGAAATATCCGTCGGCCCGTGGAAACCGGACTTGATCTGATACTGCGCGGCGAAATCCATCACCTTCTTCAACGGCGAAATCCCGCCGAAGTGCGTCGACGCCGCCCGGACATAATCGATCAGCTGTTCCTTGATCAGGGCCTGGAAATCAAAGACCGTATTGAAGACCTCCCCGATCGCCAGCGGCGTCGTGGTGTGCTGCCGCACCAGGCGCAGCGCCTCCTGGTTCTCCGCCGGCGTGCAGTCCTCCAGCCAGAACAGGTCATACGGTTCCAGCGCCTT
>DASWAW010000292.1:0-2821 GCA_036390955.1 Arthrobacter sp. | reverse complement strand
CTTCATGGTCTCCGCGGTTGTCGGACTGGTGGCCCTGGTGGCGATCCTCTTCATCAAGGAAGAGCCGCTGCGGCGCACCGTGGACATCGTGGCACCCGCCGCCAAGCGCGACGGCGGCCCGGCCACCGGGTCTCCGGCCGCGCCGTCCGCGCTTGCACCGTCTCCTGCTGCCCCATCCGCAACCACGCAGTTCGCGCCTGCCCCGGCCGCCGGGACTGCGGTTGATTCGGCGGCGCCCGCATCGGCTGCGTCCGCCGGGCCCGTGGCCGGGACCGGCATCGTTGATCTCGACCGGGAATTTGTCGACGTGCTCAGCCAGCAGCGCGAAAGCCAGCGCCGGGCCCACTAGGCGGAAAGACTGCCCGCGGACAGCGCGCCGGTACCCGGCGCGCCGGCCGCGGGTGTCAGCTGCGCCGTCCGCTGCGCCGTCCGCTGCGCCGTCCGCGGCCCGTGCCACGGACGTCCGCGGCCCGTCGGCCGCGCCGCCCGTGGTCGGCCGTCAAAAAGTACGCCGTTTGGATGATTTTCAGTGTCCGATGTTCCGCACGGGCCGGTCGTTTCGTAGAGTTGGATGGCTGAGGCTGTCGGCCCCCTCTGCTATGACTGGGGGCATGCAGCTGGCGCTTCCCCGCCAGGCTCGCCAGACTCTTCTCCCGCCTCATCTATCTCGCTATTCCTAAGGACTCGTGGGCATGCTTGTCACCCTCATGCGGCGCTATTCGAAGCCGTATCTGCCATACATCGGTGCAGTCATCTTCTTCCAGCTCGCCTCCACCATCGCGGCGCTGTACCTTCCCAGCCTGAACGCCCAGATCATTGACGAGGGCGTCTCCCGCGGCGACACGGACTACATCTGGCGCACCGGCGGGGTGATGCTTGGCGTCGCCCTGGTCCAGGTTGCCACCGCGATCGCCGGGGTCTACTTCGGCTCCAAGGCCGCCATGGCGTTCGGCCGCGACCTGCGCCGCGGCGTGTTCCGCAAAGTCACAAGCTTCTCCGCGAAGGACGTCAACGTCTTCGGCGCCCCCACGCTGATCACCCGCGGCACCAACGACGTCCAGCAGGTGCAGATGCTCATGCTGATGGCCCTGAACTTCATGGTGGCCACACCCATCATGTGCATCGGCGGCATCTTCATGGCCCTCCGCGAGGACCTCAACCTGTCCTGGCTGGTCTGGGTCTCCGTTCCGCTGCTGGTGGTGGTGGTGGGCTACCTCGTGGTCCGCCTGATGCCGCTCTTCCGTTCCATGCAGACGAAGATCGACCGGCTCAACGGCATCCTCCGCGAGCAGATCATCGGCATCCGCGTCGTCCGCGCCTTCGTCCGCGAACCGCACGAAGCCGAGCGCTTCGGCGCGGCGAACAAGGACCTCACCGACGTCTCACTGAAGATCGGCGCCCTGTTCGTGCTGATGTTCCCCGCGATCGGCATGATCCTGCACATCTCCACCGCGGCCGTGCTGTGGTTTGGCGGCCAGCGGGTCGACGCCGGCGAAATGCAGGTCGGCTCGCTGACGGCGTTCCTGCAGTACCTGCTGCAGATCCTGATGGCCGTCATGATGGGCACGTTCATGGCGATGATGATTCCCCGCGCCTCGGTCTGCGCGGACCGCATCGGCGAGGTGCTCGACGTCGAACCCTCCATCCACGAAACACTCACCCCGGTGGCGCCGGCCAGGAAAGCCGGCCGCGTCGAGTTCCGCAACGTGTCCTTTGCCTACCCCGGCGCCGAAGCGCCCGTCCTCAGCGACATCAGCTTCACCGCCGAGCCCGGCCAGACCGTGGCGATCATCGGCTCCACGGGCGCCGGCAAGACCAGCCTGCTGTCGCTGCTGCCGCGCCTGTACGACGCCGAGTCGGGGGAGGTGCTGCTCGACGGAGTCCCCGTCACCGACCTGGACCGCTCGGAAATCACCCAGCGCGTGGCCATGGTGCCGCAGCGTCCCTACCTGTTCTCCGGAACCATCGAGCACAACCTGCGCTTCGGCAAGCCCGAGGCCACAGACGAACAGCTCTGGGACGCCCTGACCGTGGCCCAGGCAGCCGACTTTGTGCACGAGAAGAAGGACGGCCTCGGCTCCCGGATTTCCCAGGGCGGCACAAACGTCTCGGGCGGCCAGCGCCAGCGCCTCTGCATCGCCCGTGCCCTGGTCACCGAACCCAAGGTCTTTCTGTTCGACGACTCCTTCTCCGCCCTCGACGTCGCCACCGACGCCAGGCTCCGCCGCGCCCTCAAAGCGAAAACCGCCGACGCCACCGTCATCATTGTCGGCCAGCGCGTCTCCACCATCGCCGACGCCGACCAGATCCTGGTGCTCGACAACGGACGGATCGTGGACCGCGGCACACACGAGGAACTGCTGCAGAACTCCAGTACCTACCAGGAAATTGTCGAATCCCAGCTGACCGCGGAGGCAGTGGCATGAGCACCAACGAAAAGGTAGACCTCAAGCCCGCGGACGCCACGCCCGCCGCCGGGCTCCCCGCCGCGGGATCCTCCGCCGCCGGGCCGGACGAGGACTTCTACGAGGAGGAATACACGCCCGGCGAGGCCGACGGCGGGATGTTCGGCAACCTGCCCGCGAAGAAAGCCCAGCATTTCTGGCCCTCCGCGAAGCGGCTGATGGGCCTGCTGAAGCCCGAGCGGACCGGCATCATCGCCGTGCTCGCGATGGTGACTGTCGCCGTCGTCCTCAACGTTGTGGCGCCCCGGATCCTCGGCCAGGCGATGGATGTGATCTTCGGCGGAGTCGTGGGCAAGCAGCTGCCCGCCGGGGGCACGAAGGAGCAGTTCATCGAAGGCCTGCGCGCCCAGGGCCAG
>DASWAW010000291.1:0-2416 GCA_036390955.1 Arthrobacter sp. | reverse complement strand
TCCTCGCATCTGGCACAGCCCGGCACCGTGCAGTGGGGTGCGCCCGGCCTCAGCGCCTGCGGCCGCTGCGACTACTGCCAGGAGCAGGTGGCAGCCACCGACGATCTGCTGCTCGTGGCGCGGATGAACTCGGCGCAGCGCAAGGCACTGCACGGGCTGAACATCTTCACGGTCAAGGAGCTCGCGGAAGCCCGGCTTCCCGGGGCGAACGGTGCACTCGTGCGCCTGCAGGACCAGGCCCGGATGCAGAGCGGGGTGGGTGCTTCCGACGGCCGCGTCCGGTACCTCAAGGACGGAACGGAACACAGCATCAGCTACCGGGTGACGCCGGAAAACACGCTGGCCGAACTGCCGCCGCCCAGCGAGGGCGACATTTTCTTCGACTTCGAGGGCGACCCGCTGTGGCAGGAAAGCTCCACCGGAATTTGGGGCCTGGAGTACCTGTTCGGCGTCATCGAGGCGCCGACGGGCCCCGGCGTCCCCGGGGTGTTCCGGCCGTTCTGGGCGCACAGCCGGGAAGCGGAAAAGCAGGCCTTCCTCGATTTCCTCGACTACGTGCAGAAACGCCGCCAGGACTACCCCGACATGCACGTCTACCACTATGCGGCCTACGAGAAGACAGCGCTCCGGAAGCTCTCCGTGCTGCACGTGGCCGGCGAGGACATCGTCGACGAGTGGCTGCGCGAGGGGCTCCTGGTGGACCTCTACCAGACGGTCCGGAACAGCATCCGCATCTCCGAGAATTCCTACAGCATCAAGAAACTCGAGCCGCTCTACATGGGGACGAATCTTCGCTCCGGGGATGTGAAAGACGCCGGCGCCTCGGTGGTGGCCTACGCCCACTACTGCGATGCGCGCGACGACGGCCGGGCTGAGGAAGCGGCCACCATCCTCGCCGGGATCTCCGACTACAACGAATACGACTGCCTCTCCACGCTGGAGCTGCGGAACTGGCTCCTCGGGCTGGCGCGGGAGCGCGGGATCAAGCCAGCCGGGGCCGGCGCCACTGCTGACGGCGGGCTTGTGGACACCGCGCAGGATGACGCCCCGGGCGCCGCAGACCTGGACCCGCTGGAAGTGGCGCTGGCCGGGCTGGCGGACGCCGCCGTCGGGCTGTCCGAGGATGACCGGAAGGCGGTTTCCATGCTGGCGGCGGCGGTCAGCTACCACCGCCGGGAGCGCAAGGCGTTCTGGTGGGCGCACTTCGACCGCTGCGAGAACGGCCCCGACACGCACGAGCGGGACCGGAATGTTTTCCTCGTCGAATCCGCGGAGATCCTTGGCGGCTGGCAGCAGGCAGGCACCAAGCTTCCGGAGCGGCGGGTCAAGCTGACCGGCACCGTGAGTCCCGGGTCGGACCTTCGCGAGGGCAGCAAGTGGTTCCGCATGTACGCGCCTCCGCTTCCCGCCGGGCTGGAGGGTACCGGCAAGAACGGGACCGGACGAAACGGCTGGTTCGGCACGGAAATCCTGGGGCTGGGCCATGAGGACGGCAAGGACACTGTCATCATCCGGGATCGGCTGCACCGGAAGATCCCGCCGTACAACGACCTGCCCATTGCGCTGACCGAGGACCAGCCGCTAGCCACCAAGAGCCTTGAGCAGGCTCTCGCAAACCTCGCTGACACGGCGGTCGCCGATCTGGGGGCTGGATCCCTCCCCCGCCATCCTGCGCTTGACCTGGTCCGGCGGCTGCCGCCGAGGCTGACGTCCGGAGCATCACTGCCGCAGCCCGGGGAGGGCCCGGACCGGTTTATTGACGCGATCACGGCGGCCGTCGGAGCCCTGGACCGCTCCTACGTGGCGGTCCAGGGGCCGCCCGGGACCGGCAAGACCCATGTGGGATCGCACGTCATCGCCCGGCTGGTGGCCCGGGGGTGGAAAGTCGGCGTCGTCGGCCAGTCCCATGCGGTGGTGGAGAACCTGCTGAAAACGGCGGTGACCAAGGCCGGCGTCGATCCGTCCCGGGTCGCCAAGGAAGTGAAACACGCGGAGCCCCTCCCCTGGCAGCAGCGTTCGGCGAAAGACGTGGCGCGCCTGCTGGGCTCGCCCGGCGGGGCGCTCATCGGCGGGACGGCGTGGACCATGACCGGGGCCAACGTCCCGGCGGGGTCGCTGGATCTGCTCGTGATCGACGAGGCCGGGCAGTTCTCGCTGGCCAATACCCTTGCCGTGGCGCAGGCGAGCAGCCGGTTGCTGTTGCTCGGCGATCCCCAGCAGTTGCCCCAGGTGAGCCAGGGGGCGCATCCGGAACCCGTCGATGAGTCAGCTTTGGGCTGGGTTTCGGCCGGTCATGCCACGCTGCCGCCGGACCTGGGTTATTTCCTGGCCGACTCGTGGCGGATGACTTCCGAGCTGTGCCGGGCCGTGTCCGAACTCTCCTACGAGGGCAAGCTGCGCTCAGCCCCTGCCGCCG
>DASWAW010000290.1:0-3531 GCA_036390955.1 Arthrobacter sp. | reverse complement strand
CCGCCCTGGCCCTATTCGCAGAACTGGAAGGACAGGCATGAGCGTGCCCACGTTGAAGCAGGCCCCCCTGCACGAGAACACCCGCATCATGGGGGTCGGCGCATACCGGCCCAGCGTGATTGTCACCAACGATGACGTGTGCTAGTGGATCGACTCCTCCGACGAGTGGATCCGCCAGCGCACCGGCATCATCACCCGGCACCGCGCCCCCGCGGACATCAGCGTCATCGACATGGCCGAAGGCGCTGCCCGCGAGGCCCTGCAAAAAGCCGGCATCGAGGCGTCCCAGCTCGGCGCCGTCATCGTCTCCACCGTCACGCACCCCTACGCGACCCCGTCCGCTGCGGCCAGCCTGGCCGACCGCCTCGGCGCGACGCCGGCCCCGGCGTTCGACATCTCCGCCGCCTGCGCCGGATACTGCTACGGCATTGCCCAGGCCGATGCGCTGGTCCGCTCCGGCGCTGCCGACTACGTCCTCGTGGTCGGTGCGGAAAAGCTCTCCGACGTCATCGACAACACCGAACGCACCATCTCCTTCCTGCTCGGAGACGGCGCGGGCGCCGTCGTGATCGGACCCTCCGACACGCCGGGCATCGGCCCGTCGGTGTGGGGCTCGGACGGCAGCAAGTGGGATGCGATCGGCATGACCCACTCCATGCTGGATCTCCGCGAGCTTGCCACGGCCGGCAAGCAGGGCGGTGCGCTGAGCGCCGAAGAAGCCGCAGTCACTGACGCGGCCGTCTGGCCAACGCTCCGCCAGGACGGCCAGACGGTCTTCCGCTGGGCGGTCTGGGAGATGGCCAAAGTGGCCCAGCAGGCGCTGGACGCGGCCGGCATCACGGCCGGCGACCTCGCAGCCTTCATCCCGCACCAGGCGAACATGCGGATCATCGACGAGATGGCCAAGAAGCTCAAGCTGCCGGAACACGTCATCGTCGCGCGCGACATCGCCGACGCCGGCAACACCTCCGCAGCCTCCATCCCCCTCGCCACCCACCGCCTGCTGCAGGAAAACCCGCAGCTTAGCGGCGGGCTTGCACTGCAGATCGGCTTCGGTGCCGGACTGGTCTTCGGTGCCCAGGTGATAGTGCTTCCGTAGGCGTCCTTGTTTTTCCCCCAACTTTAAATCCCACCGCAAGCCGAACCCTCGGTTTGAATCATTTCCGTCCGAAGCTACCGGCACACCGGCAGCCCAGGGCAACAACAAGAAAAGGAGCCATCAATGGCGAGCAACGAAGAGATCCTGGCCGGCCTGGCTGAAATCGTCAACGAAGAGACCGGCCTGGCGACCGAGGCCGTCGAAATGGACAAGTCCTTCACCGAGGACCTGGACATCGACTCCATCTCGATGATGACCATCGTGGTCAACGCTGAAGAGAAGTTCGGCGTGCGCATCCCGGACGAAGAGGTCAAGAACCTCAAGACCGTTGGCGACGCCGTCAGCTTCATCGCGAACGCACAGGCCTAATTCAGGCCCCGGCCGGTCCGGGGGCGCAGCTGCACCCCCGGACCGCGCCATTGCAGCACCATCCAGTGCAACACCCCAGAGTTTTTCAAACGCGGGCCCCGGCAACCTCTCCCAGGTTGCGGATACAGCCGGCGCACCGACAGAGAGTGATCCCATGGCACGCAAAGTAGTCATTACCGGTCTGGGTGCCACCACACCCATCGGCGGCGATGTCCCGACGATGTGGAAGAACGCGCTCAAGGGCGTCTCCGGCGCGCACACGCTGGAAGATGACTGGGTGGCCAAGTACGAGCTGCCCGTCCACTTTGCCGCCCGCGCTACCACCCCCGCGACGGAGGTCCTGAGCCGGGTCGAGGCCAAGCGCATGGACCCGTCCACACAGTTCGCCGTTGTCGCCTCCCGCGAGGCCTGGGCCGACGCCGGCATCACCGAGGTCGACCACGACCGCCTGGCCGTGGCCTTCGCCACCGGCATCGGCGGAGTCTGGACCCTTCTGGATGCCTGGGACACCCTGCGCGAAAAGGGCCCCCGCCGCGTCCTGCCCATGACCGTTCCCATGCTGATGCCCAACGGCCCGGCAGCGGCCGTCAGCCTTGACCTGGGTGCCCGCGCCGGCGCCCACACCCCCGTGTCCGCCTGCGCGTCCGGCACCGAAGCCGTGCACATGGGCCTGGACCTGATCCGCTCCGGCAAGGCCGACGTCGTCGTCTGCGGTGGCGCCGAAGCCGCCATCCACCCGATGCCGATCGCGGCGTTCGCCTCCATGCAGGCACTCTCGCGCCGCAACGACGATCCCGAACACGCCTCCCGCCCCTATGACCTCGGCCGCGACGGCTTCGTCATGGGCGAAGGCGCCGGTGCCCTGGTGCTCGAGGCCGAGGAACACGCCCTCGCCCGCGGCGCCCGGATCTATGCCGAACTGGCCGGCACCTCGGTCACCGCTGACGCATACCACATCACCGCCCCGGACCCCCAGGGCCTCGGCGCCACCCGCGCGCTGAAGGCGGCCATGTTCGACGGCCGGATCCAGCCGGAAGACGTGGTGCACGTCAACGCGCACGCCACGTCCACCCCGGTGGGAGACAAGCCCGAGTACGCGGCCCTTAAGGCCGCCCTGGGCAAGCACCTGGACAACGTCGCGGTTTCCGCCACGAAGTCCCAGATGGGGCACCTGCTGGGCGCTTCCGGTGCGGTGGAAGCCGTGCTGACCGTCATGGCCATCTACGACCGGAAGGCCCCGGTGACCATCAACCTCGAACACCAGGATCCGGAGATCCCGCTCGACGTCGTCACGTCCGCCCGCGATCTGCCGTCCGGCAGCATCGCCGCGCTGAGCAACTCCTTCGGCTTCGGCGGCCACAACGCTGTGATCGCGGTCCGGAGCATCTAGCTCCGGCTCTGCGCTGCACGCCAAGATGGCGGCAATGTTCCTCGTGAACATTGCCGCCATCTGTCGTCTGGGGCTGCTATGGGCCGTTTTGCGGTGTCCCGGCTGCGGTGGGCGCTAGCCGACCTGGTGGAGCCAGCGCACCGGGGCGCCTTCGGCGGCGTGCCGGAAGGGCTCGAGTTCCTCGTCCCAGGCTTCGCCGAGGGCGAGGGAGAGCTCATGGTAGACCGCGGAGGGGTCGCCGGCGCCGGATTCGTAGGCATAGCGGATGCGGTCCTCGGAAACCATGATGTTGCCGTGGACGTCCGTGGCTGCGTGGAAAATGCCAAGCTCGGGCGTGTGGGACCAGCGGCCGCCATCAACGCCCTGGCTGGGCTCTTCGGTGACTTCGTAGCGCAGGTGCGCCCAGCCCCGGAGAGCGGACGCCAACTGGGCCCCCGTGCCCGGGCTTCCGGTCCACGACAGCTCTGCCCGGAACATTCCGGGCGCTGCTGGCTGAGCAGTCCACTCAAGGTCCGTCCGCTTGTCCACAACGGAACCTATGGCCCACTCAACGTGGGGGCACAGGGCAGTTGGGGCCGAGTGAACGAACAACACACCGCGGGTCAGTGCAACAGACATTCCATCCTCCATAGCTGTAGGTACGTCTTCCCCAACGACCTCTGCCTGGATGTCT
>DASWAW010000289.1:0-3897 GCA_036390955.1 Arthrobacter sp. | reverse complement strand
CCGCGGCCCGCGGCAGGGGCTGCTGCAGGCCGGCGGCCTGGTGCTGGTTCTGGCCCTGCTCGTCGCCGTCTCCGCCCTCCGCGTGGCCGCCGGGGCCTGACGCCGCCGGCAGCAACTGCGGCACCGGCGAGTCCTCGGCGGCCTGCCGGGACGTCCACTGGTCCTCGGAAAACCACAAGACCCCGTCACTGAGCATGCTCAGCGGCGGGGTCTAGGCGTTCCTGGGGTTCCTCGGGTTCCCGGGTGATCGCGTGTGCTCTCTGGATCATCGTGTCGGATCCCTGCCGTGTCCCTGGCATATCCCTGCAGGGGGCGTTGCGCCGGAGTGCCCTGCGCTTTTCCCACAGCTCGTCCGGGTTTTCCACAGCGCACCCGTCGGGGCGCGCTGTTTTAGGCTGCCGCCACCGCCTCCCTGCACACCTGAAGGGACATGCTCAGCCGCCCGTCGGGTGAGTTGTCCACAGGGGTTATCCACACTGTTGGTAACTTACACTGCTGTAGTTCATGCCGGTCGTCCGGATCTGAGGGCCACACCGGGCAATTTTGATCCGGCGGGCTTCAGGATCTCCACAGCTGTGGATAACTCCTGTGGGTTGCCCTGTGGTTAAGTGGACAACGCGGGCCGGGACCCTGCCCCGCCAGGCTGCGGCTGGTGCGTGGAGTCAGGGGCGCGCGGTGCGGCGGCGCAGCCCTCACCCCGCGGGCTGCCGCACAAATCAGATTTCAACAGGGTTGTTCACAGTGTTAATAACTTGTCGCTCGAAGTAAAACCGTCGTAAGTACCGCCATGTGGCGCCAGAAACGTCCAAAACGCGAAAGCCGTGCCGCGTTATCCCCAGCTGTGGATAAGTTGTGGGTACTCGATTGTTGTTAAGTGGATAACTCGTCCAGAGCACACCGGGTCCCGACGACGGCAGGGAAGGCGCCCTTCGCCGCCGCCGGTGCCCTGAGCGGGACCGGCCCGCATGAACTTATCCACAGGGAATCCACACTGTTAATAACTAAGACGCCCGGAGGCTGCGGAAAAGATCCGCCGGGAAGGCTTTCCTGAGGGCCACACCGTGCGGCGACGGCCGCGCGCAGGGGCGATATCAGGGAAAAGTTATCAACAATGTGGATAACTTGGGTGGCGGTTGTGCACAGCGGTCCGGCATCAGCGGGGCCAGATTCCCGAGCTGCCCCGGCGGTGGCTGTCCATCAGATGGGTGTCGATGATGCCGATCGCCTCCATCAGTGCGTACATCGTGGTTGGCCCGACGAAGGCGAAGCCCCGTTTCCGGAGCGCCTTGGACAGGGCGACCGACTCCGGCGACGTCGTTGGGATCTCCGCGTGGGCAGTCGGCTGGGGTGTGGACTGCGGCTGGAAGGACCAGACGAAGTCAACCAGTCCGCCGTCGTCCCTCAGGGCAATGGTGGCCTGGGCGTTGGTGATGGCGGCACGGATCTTGAGCCGGTTGCGGACGATCCCGGCGTCGAGGAGCAGACGCTCGACGTCCGCTTCCGTGAAAGCGGCGACCGTTTCGGGGCGGAAGTCGTGGAAGGCGGCCCGGAAGGCTGGCCGTTTCCGAAGAATGGTGGCCCAGGACAGTCCAGCCTGGAAGGCCTCGAGGCTGATGCGCTCGTAGAGGCCCTGCTCGTCCCGAACCGGGAGTCCCCACTCTGTGTCGTAGTAGGCGCGCAGCAGCGGATCCACAGCCGCCCATGGGGGCCGGGCCAGACCGTCGTCGCCGATCACCGAGCCTGATGCTGCCGGGGCCATTGTGGTTCCTTCGCTCGCCGTCGTCTTCGTTCCAGCATTATCGACCGCCTGAGGGTCCGCGCGTTAACGCGAAAGACCGGCACACTCGGTGTACCGGTCTTCCGTCAGCTCCGAAGGTTCAGGAACGCCAGCGGGTGGTCATCAGGAAGCCGATGATGGCGATGCCAAAGCCGGCGATGATGTTTCCGGCTCCCCAGGCGGCGACGGGAAAGGCGCCTTCGCTGATGTAGAACGTGATGATCCACAGGAGGCCAATGATCATGAGGCCGAACATCACCGGCTTGAACCAGACCGGGTTCGGCTTGTGCGCGTGCGCGGTGGAAGTCTGCGTCGTGGCGGGGGTGGTCCTCTTGCGGCGCTTTGACTCGGGCACGGGTCCTCCTAGGCGGCTGGAACAGGAGCGGGACCTGGCTTGATATCCTGCAGGAAGGAATGCGCCGGGGGTCAACGCGCTACTGGTCACGTTTGAGTTCATGTTCGGAGCCAATTCTAGCTGTTGTTCAGGCCACCGGGGTGTCCGCCGCGGACGTCCGGGAGGTGAAACCACGTGCTTCAGCCGCAGGAAAGATCCCATGCGGGTTCCGCCGGGGCTTCGCACGGCAGCAGCGCTGGTGTTGGCCGCAGGCGTGCTGGTATGGATGGTTCAAGTATTCTTCCCTGGATGGCACAATCCACCCAGTTCACTGATTCAACGATTGGTTCAGCAAGGCACCCATGAGCACAACCAAAATCCTCGTCGTCGACAACTACGACAGCTTTGTGTACACCCTGGTGGGGTACCTCCAGGAGCTCGGCGCGGAGACGACTGTGGTCCGCAATGACGACGTCACCCTGGCCGAGGCGATCGATCTGGCGGAGGCGCGCGACGGCGTCCTCATCTCCCCGGGTCCCGGGAACCCCGCCGGCGCCGGGGTCTGCATTGAGTTGATCAAGTGGTGCGGCAGCCACAACAAACCGATGCTCGGTGTCTGCTTGGGCCACCAGGCGCTGGCCGAGGCCTACGGGGGAATTGTCACGCATGCGCCTGAGCTGATGCATGGCAAGACGTCCCTCGTGGAGCACCACGGCGGCAGTGTCTTCGACGGGCTGCCCTCGCCGTTCACCGCGACCCGCTACCACTCCCTCGCGGCCGTCCGGGAAAGCATCCCCGAGGTCCTGGAGATCACGGCGGAGACGGGGACCGGGGTGGTGATGGGGCTGCAGCACCGCACGGCGCCCCTTTGCGGGGTGCAGTTCCACCCGGAGTCCGTGCTGACCGAAGGCGGCTACCAGATGCTCGGAAACTGGCTCGAATCCCTTGGAATGGCCGGCGCGGCCCAGCGTGCAGCGGGGCTAAGCCCGCTGATCAAGCACTAGCCGGCGCCCGGCCCGTGAACCGCTGACCGCGCCTGCCCGTCAAACCCTGGCGGGCGCCCGGCCCGTCAAGCTCCAGTTTACTTGGAGCTCTTGGTGGGCGTCGGGGTCGGTGTGGGGGTGGGGCTCGGCGGCGGCGGTGGCAGCGGCGCTTTGGCCACCGTGACGGTGATGGTTTTGCCCTGCTCCACGAGGGCCTCGGCGGCGTCGGCCTGTCCGGTGACCTTTCCCGGCTCCACCTGGGAGTTTTCAACTTCCGTGGCATTCATGCCGAGGCCAAGAGCCTTCAGGGCGGCCTCAGCCTCGGCCTGCGGAAGGCCGACGAGCTGGGGAACCGCAACCTTGCCGGTGGACACGATGATTTCGACCGTGCTGCCCGGGGCCACATTCTGGCCGGGCGCAGGGTTGGTAGTGATCACGATGCCGGCCGGGACCGTCGGACTGTTGGCCATGGTGGTGCCAGGTGCTCCGGCAAGGCCCTTCTGGCGCAGGACATCGCGGGCGGCGGCCTCCGTCCGACCGGGCAGGTCGGCGGGGATGGTGATGACGCTGGGGCCTTCGGAGATGTTGAGCGTGATCGCCGAGTCCGGCTCCAGTGAGGTCCCCGTTGCCGGGACGGTGCCGATGGCGATGCCCTTGGCGATCGTCTCGTGCTGCATCCGGCTGAGCTGGGGTTTCAGCCCGGCGTTGTAGAGCTTCTGGAGGGCCTCGGTCTCGGTCAGCGACGTCACGGACGGCACCAGGACCTTGGCGACGGGCGGCGGCGCCTGGTTCATCATGTTGTA
>DASWAW010000288.1:0-8506 GCA_036390955.1 Arthrobacter sp. | reverse complement strand
TAGACCGTGCCTTCCAGTTTGGCGTGCGGCTGGCCGGTCTTGGCCAGCAGGACGATGTTGGCGCCGTCGCGCGCGGCGCGGACGGCGATGGCCAGGCCGATGCCGCGGCTTCCCCCGGAGATGAGGATGGTGCGGCCCTGGAGGGAACCGGCGGCCTGGTAGGGCCCTGCAGCGGTGCCCGAAGCATCATTGCTCGAAGTCATGAGGACACTCTAGCCGAGTCATGTTACTGACGAGTAACAATGACGCGCCCGGCAGGCCGGACCACTCTCGCCCGCACTCACGTGGTGGTTCCGGCGAGAGTTGCGGGGAATATTGTAGGTTTTCTACAGCGGCATGGGCCAATAGCGTCACTAGACTTGCCATCAAGGCCCGGCTTTTGTGGAGACCAGCTAAAGCGCCACGCGGGACAGGGCCTGCCCGCCACAGCACCATAAGCAACACACGATTCAGCAGAACATCAGCTACAGAGCCGGAGACACTTGATGAGCCACGATCTGACCACGACCGCGGGAAAGATTGCCGATTTCCGCGACCGCCAGGCCCGTGCTGAGCAGCCCTCCGGACCGGAAGCAGTCGAGAAGCAGCACGCACGCGGCAAGAACACGGCCCGCGAGCGCATCGACCTGCTGCTGGACGCCGGCTCCTTCGTCGAGTTCGACGCGCTCGCCGTGCACCGCTCCACCGCCTTCGGCATGGAGAAGAAGAAGCCGCTGGGCGACGGCCTGGTCTCCGGCTACGGCACCGTGGACGGCCGCCCGGTCGCCGTCTACAGCCAGGACTTTTCCGTCTACGGCGGCTCGCTGAGCCAGGTCAACGGCGAGAAAATCGTCAAGGTCCAGGAATTCGCGCTCCGCAACGGCTGCCCCGTGGTCGGTATCCTCGACGGCGGCGGCGCCCGCATCCAGGAGGGCGTCGCCTCGCTCGCGATGTTCGCGGACATCTTCCGCAACAACGTGCACGCCTCCGGCGTGGTCCCGCAGATCTCCCTGATCATGGGTCCGTCCGCCGGCGGCGCGGCCTACTCCCCCGCCCTGACCGACTACGTGGTCATGGTGGACAAGACCTCGCACATGTTCATCACCGGCCCGGACGTGATCAAGACCGTCACCGGCGAAGACGTGGACATGGAAACCCTTGGCGGGGCCCGCCAGCACAACGCCAACACGGGAACGTCCACCTACCTCGCCTCCGATGAGGCCGACGCCATCGAGTTCGTCCGCGAACTCCTGGACTTCCTGCCCTCCAACAACCTCGCCGAGGCGCCCGTGCTGGAGCACTCCCAGGAGCTGGAGCTCGACGACGAGGACCTCGCCCTGGACGCGCTGATCCCGGACTCGGCCAACCAGCCGTACGACATGCGCAAGGTCATTGAACAGCTCGTGGACGACGCGCACTTCCTGGAGATGCAGTCCCTCTACGCGCCGAACGTGATGATCGGCTACGGCCGGATCGAGGGCCACACCGTGGGCATCGTGGCCAACCAGCCGATGCAGTTCGCCGGCACCCTGGACATCGCCGCCTCGGAGAAGGCCGCCCGCTTTGTCCGGCACTGCGACGCCTTCAACATCCCGATCATCACGCTCGTGGACGTGCCCGGCTTCCTGCCGGGCAAGGACCAGGAGTTCCAGGGCATCATCCGCCGCGGCGCGAAGCTGCTCTACGCCTACGCCGAGGCCACCGTGCCGAAGCTGACCGTCATCACCCGCAAGGCCTACGGCGGGGCGTACATCGTGATGGGGTCCAAGAAGCTCGGCGCGGACCTCAACCTGGCCTGGCCCACCGCGCAGATCGGCGTCATGGGCGCCCAGGGCGCCGTCAACATCCTGTACCGCCGCGAACTCGCCGCCGTCGCGGAGGCCGGCGGCGACGTCGAGGCCAAGCGCGCCGAGGTCATCAGGCAGTACGAGGAAGAGCTGCTCAACCCGTACCAGGCCGCCCAGCTCGGCTATGTGGACGCGGTCATCGCCCCGTCCGAGACCCGGGTCCAGATCATCAAGGGCCTGCGCGCCCTGCGGGACAAGCGCGCCAGCCTGCCCGCCAAGAAGCACGGGAACATCCCGCTATGATCCCCACCGGCTCCCAGCCCGAGGTCGGGCCTGAGGGGGCGCCGCCGGCCGGGCAGCCCCTGCTCGCCGTCATCAAGGGCGAGCCGACGCCGGAGGAGCTCGCGGCGCTCACCGCCGTCGTGCTGTCCCTGGGCAGCGGCGGCACGGCCGCACCGGAAAAGCCGAGCGCACGGCACTGGATCCGCCGGCAGCAGCTGCAGCTGGCACCGAAGCCGGGGCCCGGCTCCTGGAAGCGCAGCCGGGGCTAAGTCCCCGCCCTGCCGGAAAAGTCCAAAAGTCCCGCGAAAAAGTGCAGCAACCCTTTCATGACAGCCGGAGCCCGGCTAGTGTCTTTCGGGTGACTACCGAAACCGCTGAAAACACTGCCCCCGGGCGCCCGCACACCGCCATCGATGCCGTCGCCGATGCCTTTACGGACACCCTGATCCGGCTTAACCCGAGCTTCGCCACGGAACTCGGGCTCGCCGGGCATGAGACCGAATACCAGGACTTCTCCCCCGCCGGGGTCGAGGAGTTCGCGGTTGCCGCGCGGGAAACGCTCGCGGCGCTGGAGGGACTGGAGCCGGCGGACGACGTCGACGCCGTCACCCTGGATGCCATGCGCGAACGCCTGGGCCTGCAGCTGGAACTCCACGAAACCGGCTGGGACCTGGCCGAGCTGAACAACATCGCCTCCCCGGCGCAGGAGATCCGCGCCATCTTCGACCTCATGCCGACGGACACCGCGGCGCAGTGGGATCACATCGCGGGGCGCGCGCACAACGTCCCCGCCGCCCTCGACGGCTACATCGTGTCGCTGCGCGCCGCCAAGGAGGTCGGCAAGGTCTCCGCCGCCCGCCAGGTAAGGATCGTGATCGAGCAGACCACCAAGTACGCCGCGGAAGACGGCTTCTTCGCGAAGCTGGCCGCCGAGGCCAAAACCGCGGCGGGCCCGCTGCCCGAGGACGTGCAGTCCAGGCTCGACGCCGGCGCCGCCGCGGCGCGCGTTGCTTACTCCCGGCTGGCCGGCTTCCTGGAGGCCGAACTGCTGCCCGTCGCCCCGGAGAAGGACGCCGTGGGCCGCGAGCGCTACTCCCTGGCGTCCCGCGCCTTCCTGGGTGCCGCGGTGGACCTCGAGGAAACCTACTCCTGGGGCGTGCAGGAACTCGACCGCCTGATTGCCGAACAGGAGCGGGTGGCCGAGGAGATCCGGCCCGGGTCCACGATCGCGGAGGCCAAGGAGGTCCTGAACAACGACCCCGCCCGGCAGCTAAAGGGTACCGACGCCCTCCGGGCCTGGATGCAGGAGCTTTCCGACAAGGCCGTGGCCGACCTCGCCGGCGTGCACTTCGACATCCCGGACGTCATGAAGACCCTTGAGTGCAAGATCGCCCCGACCGACGAGGGCGGCATCTACTACACCGGGCCGTCGGACGACTTCAGCCGCCCGGGCCGCATGTGGTGGTCCGTGCCGCCGGGCGAGGACACGTTCACCACCTGGGCCGAGACCACCACGGTCTACCACGAGGGCGTCCCGGGCCACCACCTGCAGGTAGCGACCGCCACCTACCGCCGCGAGCTGCTCAACAAGTGGCGCCGGAACGTGTGCTGGACCTCCGGGCACGGCGAGGGCTGGGCGCTCTACGCCGAGAAGCTGATGCAGGAACTGGGATACCTCAAGGATCCGGGCGACCACATGGGCATGCTGGACATGCAGCGCATGCGGGCCGCCCGCGTGGTGTTCGACATCGGCGTCCACCTGGAGCTGGAGATGCCCGAACGGTGGGGGTCGGGCACCTGGACTCCGGACAAGGGGTACGGGTTCCTCCAGCAGAACCTCCCGATCAGCGAGGGCCAGCTCAACTTCGAGTTCACCCGCTACCTCGGCTGGCCGGGACAGGCGCCGTCGTACAAGGTGGGCCAGCGGCTCTGGGAGCAGATCCGCGCCGAGCTCGAATCCCGCCCCGGTTTCGACCTCAAGGCCTTCCACACCAAGGCGCTGAACATCGGCTCCGTCGGCCTCGACACTCTCAAGCGCGCGCTGCTGGGGTAGGTCCTCGACAACTGCAGTCCCGGCCTCCGGTCCTCACTTCAGGAGACAATCGCCACATTCGGCCGGGGAATAACTTCACAAACGGATAGTCTCGCGGCGTATTTCCCGGGATTACGCGGCCGGACCCAAAATCCGGCCGCGTAACATTTCTCAACATCCGTTCGCCGTGCTAGGTGCGGCGGTCCTAGCGTGTTCCGGTGAGCACTCAGACAAGCACCCCCGCACCCGCCGGAAAGACCGGCCTCCAGTTGCCCAAGTGGGCCGGCTCTTTCGGCTTCCAGATCATCGCCGCCCTGATCGTGGGCCTGGGGCTCGGCCTCCTGGCCAAGTACACGGGCAGCACCAAGGCGAGCCCGAACGCCCTCGGCGCCACGCTGCAGACCATCGGCTCGAGCTACGTGTCGCTGCTGCAGACCGCCGTCGTGCCCCTCATCTTCACCGCCGTCGTCAGCTCCATCTCCAACCTGCGCGCGGTCTCCAACGCCGCCCGGCTGGCCTGGAACACGCTGCTCTGGTTCGCCATCACCGCGCTGATCGCCGTGCTGATCGGCATCGGCCTGGGCATCTTCCTGCAGCCCGGCGCCAACACCGGCATCACCCAGGAGGCCAAGTACGCCGGCAAGTCCGGTGACTGGTGGGCCTTCCTCACCGGCCTGTTCCCGAAGAACTTCCTGGGCCTCGGCGCCAGCACCACCGTCACCGAGGGCGTCGCCACCACGACGGTGAGCTTCAACGTCCTGCAGATCCTGGTGATCGCGGTCGCCGTCGGCATCGCGGCGCTGAAGGTGGGCAAGGCCGCCGAGCCGTTCCTGAACCTGAACGCCTCCGCCCTCGCCGTGATCCAGAAGGTCCTCTGGTGGATCATCCGGATCGCCCCGATCGGTACCGTCGGCCTGATCGGCAACGCTGTGGCGATCTACGGCTGGGACACCATCGGCTCCCTGGGCAAGTTCACCTTCGCGATCTATGTGGGCCTGGCCCTCGTGCTGTTCGTCGTCTACCCGGTCCTGGTCCGCGCCCACGGGCTGTCCGTCAAGCAGTACTTCTCCGGCGTCTGGCCGGCGGTGCAGCTGGCGTTCGTCTCCCGCTCCTCGGTGGGCACCCTGCCGCTGACCCAGCGCGTGACCGAACGCAGCCTGGGCGTCCCCCGCGCCTACGCCTCGTTCGCCGTGCCGCTGGGCGCCACCACCAAGATGGACGGCTGCGCCGCGATCTACCCGGCGATCTCGGCGATCTTCGTCGCCCAGTTCTTCGGAATCCAGCTCGACTTCACCCAGTACCTGCTGATCGCCCTCGTCTCCGTGCTCGGCTCCGCCGCAACCGCCGGCACCACCGGCGCGGTCGTGATGCTGACCCTGACGCTGTCCACGCTGGGACTGCCGTTGGCCGGCGTCGGGCTGCTGCTGGCGATCGACCCGATCCTGGACATGGGCCGCACCGCGGTCAACGTGGCCGGGCAGGCCCTGATCCCCACCATCGTGGCCAAGCGCCAGGGCATCCTCGACGAGTCGCTGTACAACGCGCCGCGCACCGGTGACCCGTTCGCCGACGAAGTCGACGGCACAGTCGACGGCACAGTCGACGCCGGCACCGCCGCCGTCGATCCGTCCGCTGCTCCCGCAGCGTCGCCGGAGGGCCGCGAGCTGGCCGGCGCCAAGGCGTAGCCGGCTGCACCGGACCTAAGCTGCAGCAGCCACAAACTGCACCAGCCTTAACAGGAGAAGTCCCCGGGAAACTCCCGGGGACTTCCCCTGTTAAGCCGCGTCAGTGACGGCCCCGCGGTGACGCCTAGTGGCCTCCTCCGCCGCCGCCAATGACGCCCTTCTCGACGGCCTTGGTGACGGCGTCCGCCTCGGCCTGGGTCAGCGTGCCGTCGGTAACAGCCTTGTCCAGCTTGGTCTTCAGCGCCGCAGCACGGTCCGCCTGGGTCGCGGTCCGCAGCTCCTCCAGGGCGGTGGTGACCTTGGATTCCTCGATCCCCAGCGACGCCGCCAGCGACTTGGCCAGTGCCGCGTCCATCGTGGCGCGGTCCGGCTTCGTGCCTTCGGCCGGCGGGGCGGTGGGCTTGTTGGCTTCGCGGAAGGCCTGCAGCGCCTCGGTCACCTTGGCCTCGTCAACGCCGAGCTTTGCAGCCAGCTCGGCAGCCTGGGCGGCTCCGCGCTCTCCGCCGCGGCCATGGCCGCCGCGCATGCCTTGGCCGTCAGTGGTGCCGGGTGTCGCGTCTGCCGAAGCGCTGGTGCTGGGGGTGGGCGTCGGAGTGGTGGCTGCTGATGCCATCCCGGTAACGCCGAGGCCGGCGCCCAGGGCCAGAGCCCCGGCCGAAATGGCGAGCGTTATTCTCTTCGTACGTGACATCTGCTGTCTCCTGGTCTGCGGCATGGTGCCGGCTGCGATTGGTGTTGGTCTCTTCCAAGACGTAGTTCAAGTCTCGGCCGGCCCCTTCTGCAGGAGCTGTTCGGAACCTTTCATCTTCCTGTGAAGGTTTGGGACGGAGACCGCGGCGGCGATGTGCGACCGTTTCGCCGGAAATGTTCCCATCTGCCGCAAAAAAACTTGCCCGGAGTGCAAACATGCACGTAGTGTAAGTGCGTGTCCGCTTCCAGTTCCTCCCGCGCAGCCATGCCCGCGGCGTCAGGCGCAGCGCCCGAGGCGCCCTCGCGCCGTGAGTTGAACAAGGCGGCCACCCGCCAGGCGATCACCGACGCCGCCCTGGCGCTCCTCCGTTCCAACGGCCCCGGCAACTTCACGGTCGAGGACATTGCCGACGCCGCCGGCATCTCCCGCCGCACCTTCTTCAATTACTTCGGCAGCACCGAAGCCGCTATCGCCGCCGTCACCTTCGGCTTCCTGGACAAGGCGCTTCAGCAGTTCCGGCTGCGGCCGGTCGGGGAACCCTTCCTGGAGTCGGCCCGGGCCGCCCTCGTGGAACTCGCGGATCCGATGACCGTGGCGCCCCTGGCCGAGCTGTACAGCCTTGGCCAGGCCAACCCGCAGCTCAGCCGCTCCGAGCTGGAAGCCTGGGACCACTGCACCGGTCAAATCATTTCCGCGGCCCGCGAGCGCTTCAGCGCGGGCGGCGGCATGGAACTCGACGAACTGTATCTCCGGGCCCTGGCCGGCTCCGTGATCTCCTGCGGCAAGGCCGCGATGGACGTCTGGTTCGCCCGATGCGGCGGATCGCTCACGCCGGACTCCCTTTCCACCCTCCGGCAACTCCTGATCGATTCCATGTCCCTGCTGGGCTCCGGGTTTGCCCGCCCCGACCCCGCCCCTTTATCCACCCAGACAGCCGCCCCGGCCGACCACTCCACCGCCACCCCTTCCCCAGATCGGCACTGACATGGCCCTACTGCTCTACCGCCTCGGCAAGTTCTCCTACCGCCACCGCTGGCTCGTCATCTCCCTGTGGCTCGCCGTTATGGTGGCCGTCGGTGGCGCGGCAGCCGCCTTCCACGGCACCCTGTCCAACAACTTCCAGATCCCCGGCACCGAAACCCAGCAGATGGCGGACAAGCTCAAGCGGGAGCTTCCCTCCTCCTCCGGCGGCTCCGCCAGCGTTGTCTTCGAAGCCAACGACGCCCGGTTCAGCCAGGCCGGCCAGGAGGCTGTCACCGCTGCGCTGGCCAAACTCAAGACCCTTCCCGACGTCCAGGGCACGGTCGATCCGTTTGCCACCCAGGCGCAGTTGGACAAGGCCGTCACCGATCTCGCCGCCGGCAAGGAGCAGTCCGCCGCCGGCAAGACCCAGCTTGAGACGGCCGCCGCCGAACTCGCCGCCGGGAAGGCCAAGCTGGACGCCGCCGAACAGCAGATGACGGCCGCCGGCCTGCCCTCCGCTGCGATCGACGCACAGCTTGGCCAGCAGAAGGCGGCCCTCGCCGCAGGCCAGGCCAAGATTGACGCCGGCACCACGGAACTGGCAGCCGGCGAGGCCAAGCTGGCCCTCGGGACACGCCAGCTGGAGGCCTCGAAGGGCCTCCGCTTCGTCTCCGAGGACGGCAAGGCCGCGATCGCGCAGATCCAGTTCAAGACCTCCATCAACGGCCTCAAGCCCGAGGTCCGCCAGGAAGTCCAGGACATCGTCAAGGAGGTTTCCGCCGCCAACGTGACCGCCCTGCCCAGCAAGGAAATCAGCGAGGACATCTCCGAACTCTTCGGCACCGCCGAGATTCTCGGCATCGCTGTTGCAGCCCTGGTCCTGATCATCATGCTCGGGACCCTGATCGCCGCCGGACTTCCGCTGCTGATGGCCGTCGTCGGCGTCGCCGTCGGTGTGGGCGCCACCTTCGCCCTGAGCGGCGCCTTCGACATGAGCTCCATTTCCCCGATGCTGGCACTGATGCTGGGCCTCGCCGTCGGGATCGACTACTCCCTGTTTATCGTCAACCGGCACCGCGGGCAGCTG
>DASWAW010000287.1:0-3767 GCA_036390955.1 Arthrobacter sp. | reverse complement strand
CTGCAGTTTGAGGGCTACGTACAGGCCGACGTACCCGCCGCCGACGACGAGTACCCTGGGACGGTCCTGGAGCTGAGGGGAGGATGCCATTCCCCAAGAATACCGTAGTTTGTGAAAAACTTCACTAACTACGGTTTCCCGTTGGAATCCACCGACTCCCGCGCTCCGGTGTCCGGGTTGCCGGGGCCGTCAGGCCCCTCCGCGGGGGAGGTCCGTGCCGCCCGGCGGAGCTGGAAGACGGCGGCGGCCACGATGCACAGGAAGAGTCCGCCGAAGCCGAGCACCACCATGGCCGGCACCGCGCCGTCGAGTTCGGACGGGGGCACCGCGACCGGGACCGTCGCCTCCGGCAGGGTCGGGGCCGCACTGGACGGCGGCGCCGCGGCAGCGGCCGGCGTGGTGGCCAGGTTGCCCCGCCGGTGGACGCGGATCCAGTCGGAGATCGATCCCAGCGGATTGGTCCGCGTTTCGGCCACGTCGGCTTTGAGTGCGGCCTCGGCGTCGAGGATCCCGAACCCGTAGAGCGGGTCCTTCCCCGCGGCGCCGGCGTCTTTGGCGGTGCTGACGATCCTGTTGATGACCTGGCTGGCCGACATGTCTGGCCATTTGGAGCGGATCAGGGCCGCCACGCCGGCCACGATCGGGGTGGCCCCGGAGGTGCCGGCCCATTCCGCGTAGCCGCCGCCGGGCATCCCCCCGATCAGGTTTTCCGCCGGGGCCGCTACGCCGATGCTGATGCCTTGGGAGGAAGAATCGATGCTGGCGGTTCCCTTGCGGTCCAGCCCGGCGACAGTCAGCACGCCGGGGATGGTGGCCGGGGCCCCGACCTGGATATTGCCGCCGCCCCGGTTGCCGGCGGCGGCGACGATCACCACGTCCTTCTGCTCGGCGTAGAGGAAGGCGGCGTCCCAGCTTTGCGGCCATTCCGGGGAGGTGCTGCCGAGCGAGATGTTGATGACGCGGGCCCCGTTGTCGACGGCCCAGCGGACGGCCTGGGGTATCTGGTCCTGGTCGCTCTTGCCGCCGGGGTTGGCCGATCCGAGCCAGGTGGAGACGGACAGCAGCTGCGCCTCGGGCGCCACCCCGACGATCCCGTCCGGACCCACGGCCGGGCCCGGACTGGGGCTGGCGCTGGGCTTCGCCGTCGAATCGGCGGGCTGATGGCCGCGGCCTGCCAGCATGGTGGCTACCAGGGTGCCGTGCTCGGGCTTCGCGCCGATGCTTTTCTGGCCGTCCGGGGTCCCGGCGCCGGAGATGTCGACGCCGCCGGCCAGCACTCCGGCCAGGTCGGGGTGCTTGCCGTCCACGCCGCTGTCGATGACCGCGACCTTGACGTTCGCGCCCCTGGACACTTCCCAGGCCTTGGTGATGCCGGATTCGGCGAGCCAGTATTCCTTGTCGCGCCAGGCGTCGGCGTGCGCGGCCGGGGCCGTGGTCAAGGCGGCCGTCAGGGTGCCGCCCGCAAGGGCCAAGGCCATTAACGCGGAGGCGGTCCGGCGGCGCCGGGCTGTTGCTCTGGTCATTTTGGGTCCTATCGGCGGGACAGCAGTGGTGCTGCGGATACGGTGGCGCTGCGGAGTGCCGGGTGGGAACCGGACGGAGATGAAGGAAAGGGTCGCCGGCTGGCGGGGCGTCCGGCGGACACACAGTCCGGCCGGCCTGCGGCCTAGCTGATACTCAAGGCGATTCCGTCAAGAATATCGTGTTCGCTGGTGACAGCCGCCGTGACCCTGCCGTCGGTGGCACCGGCCAGCCGTTCCAGGACCCGCCGCCAGACGAGGGCGCCTGCCCCGATGACGTCCACCCTGCCCGGGTGCATGTACGGCAGGGCGGCCCGTTCCGCGTGGGACATGGCCAGCAGTTCGCTGCAGGCCCGGCGCACGACGTCGAGCGAGAGTTCGGTGCCGTGGATCGCCGCCGGGGAGTATTCCGGCAGGCGGAGCGCGTGGGCTGTGATGGTGGTGATGGATCCGGCCACCCCGACGACGGCGGCGCTGCGGTCCAGCGGGACGGTCCGGGCCGCCTCGTCGATGGCCGCGTCGACGTCGGCCTCCGCGGCGGCGATCTGTTCCGCCGTCGGCGGGTCGCTGCGCAGGTGGCGTTCGGTCATCCGGACGCAGCCGATGTCGACGCTCCTGGCGGCGATGACGCCGTCGGCGTTGCCCAGCACGAATTCGGTGCTGCCGCCGCCGAGGTCGACCACGAGGACCGGGTCCTCGCCGCGGGAGGGCAGCACGCTGCTGGCGCCGGCGAAGGACAGCGCGGCTTCCTCGTCCCCGGTGATGACCTCGGGTTCGACGCCGAGGAGCTCGCGGATGCCATCGACGAAGACCTGCCGGTTGCCGGCGTCGCGGGTGGCGGAGGTCGCGACGAAGCGCAGCTTGGTGGCACCGTGCTGGCGGATCTGGGCGGCGTAGTCCGCGGTGGCTGCGAAGGTCCGGTCCAGCGCCTCCGGGGCGAGTTCGCCGGTGGCGTCCACGCCTTGGCCGAGCCGGACCACGCGCATTTCGCGCACGACGTCGGCCAGCCGGGGAGCCGCGCCGTCCGTGTCCACGTCGGCGATGAGCAGGCGGATCGAGTTGGTGCCGCAGTCGACGGCGGCCACGCGGGTCACTGGCCGGCCCCGCCGGCGGGGGCGGCGCTGCCGGCGTCGGGGGTGCGGGCGTCGGCGGTGCCGGCGTCGGGGGGGCCGGCGGGATCAGTGCTGCCGGCGTCGGCGGTGCGTGCTTTCCGGACCGGGGCCGGCCGGCCCACGATCTCCGGGAGTCCCTGCGGGCCGTGCCGGCTGAGGTCCTGGGAGGGGGCTTCGCCGCCGGTGTCCCAGGCGCCGTCGCAGTAGCAGCGGTCCGTGGTCCACCATTCGCTGATGGCCGCGATGGCCTCGTCGCCGAGCGGATTGACACCCGGTCCGGCGGCGAGTGAATGGCCCACCAGGACGTGCAGGCACTTAACGCGGGTGGGCATGCCGCCGGCGGAAATCCCGTCAATTTCGGGGACGGCTCCGATCCCGGACCTGGCCCCGATCTCCGCGCGGGAGGCCAGGTAGGCCTCGTGGGCGGCACGGTAGTCCGCCGCCAGGGCCGGGTCTTCCCCGAGCCGGTCGTTCATCTCGTTCATCAGGCCCGCCGCCTCGAGGCGTGACACCGCCGAGGTGATGACCGGGTGCGTCAGGTAGAAAGTCGTGGGGAAGGGGGTGCCGTTGCTCAGCCGCGGGGAGGTGGCCGCGACCAGCGGGTTGCCGCAGACGCAGCGGGCCGGGATTTCCACGACGTCACGCACCGGGCGGCCCAGTTGCCGGCTCAGGACATCGAGGTCGCGGGGCGAGGGCCGGCGGGACTCCGCCAGGGAGCGGGCCGCGTCCGGGGTTGCCGGATCCGCTGCCAACAGGTTCTCGTCCACTGGGTTCTCGTCCACGGGCGCGGCACCTTCCTGCCCTGTCTGGCTTGTCCGGCGGACAATCCTGCGGCGGGCGCCGCGTCTTAGTCTGTTGCCGAGCGCCGGATGGAGTCCCAGAGGGAGTCCACCCAAGGCAGCTCAGCCGGGTCTTGTGCTGATCCTGCACCGGCCGCGCCACTGGAGGCTCCGACCGGCAGATCGCTGCCGAAGACCCAGTAGCCCGTCTCTCCGGGCATAACCATGTTAATGCGGTCGCGGGCCTGCTGCTTCACATAGTTCGGGTCCTGCCACCGGGTGACCTGGCGCCGAAGGTCGTTTTGCTGGGACTGTTTGGCCGAGATGTCCGCCTGTAGTGCGGCGATTTCGGCACG
>DASWAW010000286.1:0-1782 GCA_036390955.1 Arthrobacter sp. | reverse complement strand
TCGAAGATGAGGTCGTGCTGGAGCGGGTTCACCTGGCTGACGTCGATCAGGTAGTTGACCAGGCTGGAGGCCCCCGAGCCGCGGGCCGCCGCCCGGACTCCCATGTCCAGGATCATCCGGGACACTTCGGCCACGGTCAGGAAGTACGCGGCAAAGCCCAGGCTGTCGATGATCCGCAGCTCGTGTTCCAGCCGCGAGCGCAGTTCCTCGGCGGGTTTGCCGGTGATCCCCGGGAACCGCCTGCTGATCCCCGCTTCGCAGCGCAGGGTGAGCTCCACCAGGGCGTCCCCGGCGATTCCGATCACTGAGGCTTCCGGCACCACGGGCTGCTTCCATCCCATGTCCGTCACCGGATCGATCCGGCAACGGTCCGCGAGCGCCTCGGTCTGCGCCATCAGGTTCTTGAGGTCCGCGGCGCCGTACCCGGCGGCGTGCATGATCTCCTTGCCCAGCTGGAGCATCTGCGCCGCGGATTTAAGCCAGCCCTGCCCGTTGGGCTGGAGCAGCGGGGCGGCGGAGAGTTCGGGCAGCGATTTCAGGGTCCGGGCGGAATCCAGCACGTCCGCGGTGGCCGCCCCGTCCTCGGCGACATACCGCACGGCATTGCTCAGTACGGCCGGCACCCCGTGTTCGGCGGCGAGCTTGAGCATCCGCACCGCGTGGGCGGTGCTGAGCGGTTCCCCGGGCGGGCTGAGCTGGCTGACCACCTCCGCGGCCATAGTTCCGGGCGGCATGGCATCGAGCCAGCGTTTGAACAGGGTGCGGGGGCGCAGGTAGCGCCTGCCGCCCATGGCACGGCCGACGTCGGAGTCCGGGCCGATCAGCACGGTCAGCACCGGCTTGAGGGTTTCCGGGTCCAGGGTGCGGGAGGCCAGCTCAGCCCGGGTCACCGCCACGGGAACCGCTCCCCCGGCCTTGCCCGTCGTGCGGGCATGGGCATCGGAGATCAGCCGGCACAGCGCCCGGTAGCCGGCGCCGTTGTTGTGCCCATGGGCCAGCACGACGACGCGTCCCCCCACCTGGGTGCGGAGGTCGCCGTCGTCGTCAAAGACCGCAAGGTCCACACCGACGATCGTGTCCAGCCCCGCGGCCATGCAGGCCAACAGGTGCTTGACCGTGCCGTAGAGGCCGTCGCGGTCCGTGCAGGCGAGCGCCGTGGCCCCGTCCGCGGCCGCGGCGGCGGCCAGCTCCTCCGGCCAGGAGACCCCGTAGTGGGCGCTGAAGGCGGTGGAGACATGAAGGTGGGTGAAGCTCATGCTGATTCGGGCTTCCGGATGGGAAGCAAGGCGTCGTGGATCCGCAGCAGGCGCCAGCGTCCGCTGCCGACATGCCGGGTCAGGTCAAGGGTGAGGCTTTCAGGATCGGCGGAATCCGCCCGGCGCACCTGGACCCGCCAGATCTCATGGTCCACCAGGCCGGGGCCGCTGCCCAGGGGTGCGCGCTGCTCCTCGGCCCACCATTGGCGCCGCTCGTACCAGCGGACCGGTTCCGCGCAGACGGTGTAGTGCCGGCCGGCCCAGTCGAGTTCCAGGGGCTGGCCGGAGGGTGCGCAGACGACGTCCACCGACTCGCTGAACATGCCCATCGCGCCTCCCGGACCACACCATTTGGGTAAACCTTCTGTACCAAAACAGTCGGCTGTTCGAACACATATTCGAACAACTCCAGTCTACGACGGTGCCGGGGCAAAACCTAGATCAGGGGTGGACGGACGCAGGCACAGGTAGCAGGATTGAGCCATGAGCTCCCATAACGCACTTCTGAAGCACGTAAGCATCGCCG
>DASWAW010000285.1:0-2698 GCA_036390955.1 Arthrobacter sp. | reverse complement strand
AAGATGTCCATGGTGTTCCAGCACTTCGGCCTCCTGCCGCACCGCACCGTGCTGGACAACGTCTCCTACGGGCTGCAGATCCGCGGGGCGGCCAAGAACGAACGCTACGCCAGGGCCCGGGAGATCATCGAACTCGTGGGTCTGAAAGGCTACGAACAGCACTACCCGGACCAGCTCTCCGGAGGGATGCAGCAGCGTGTGGGCCTGGGCCGTGCCCTGGCCGGCGATCCGGACACCATCCTCTTCGATGAGCCCTTCTCCGCACTGGATCCGCTCATCCGCCGCGACATGCAGGCCGAAGTCATCCGGCTGCACAAGGAAATGGGCAAGACCATGGTTTTCGTGACCCACGACCTCTCCGAGGCGCTCAAGCTCGGCGACCGGATCCTGATCATGCGGAACGGCGAGACGGTCCAGTGCGGCACGGGAGACGAACTTGTGGGGTCCCCGGCGGACAAGTACATCGAGGACTTCGTGTCCGAAGTTCCCCGCGCGGATGTCCTGACCCTGAAGTGGATCACCGGGCCCGTGGCGGCCGGAACTCCGGCCGACGCGCCGATCCTCAGCTCCCGGATGATCATCCGGGACGCGATCGCGGCCGTCATGCACTCCTCCTGCCCCGTGCTGGTGGAGGACGCCGGCACGATCACCGGGCAGATCGACCGTGACAGCATCCTGTCGGTGCTGCGGCCCACGGAAGCAGCCGCCTAATGTCCACCCTTGTCGGAGACCGGGTCCGGGTCCAGCCCTCCCCGGCCGCCCCTGAACCCCGCCGCCGGCCCAGCCTGCGCACCATCCTGCTGGCAGGCGCCGCCGTCGTCTGGATCCTGGGATTCGCTGTCCTGCACGGAACCTCCACCCTGACGCTGCCCGCCTCCGAGCTGACGGACCTGCACCGCTCCCTCAACCAGTTCAACTCCTGGGTGGCGGCGAACCGCGCAGACAACCCCGTTTTCCTGTACGTCTTCACGCCCCTGCGGGCCGCCGTCGACGCCGTGGCCAACCTGTTCATCAGCACCTTCGCGGCGAGTTCCACCGGCCTGCGCCTGCCGGAGATCGGCTGGCTCGGCACCGTCGGCCTGCTGGGCTGGATCGCGTTCGCGATCGGAAACGCCCGGGTCGCCCTGCTGACGGCCGCCGTCTTTTTGTTCTTCGGCTTCCAGGGACTGTTCGTCGAGGCCACCTACACGTTCGCCCTGGTCCTCACCGCCGTGCTGCTGACCCTTCTGGTCGGGATCCCGCTCGGTGTCCTGGCCGGCGTCTACGGCCGCGTCGCCCGCGTGATCACGCCGGTGCTGGACTTCATGCAGACACTGCCAACGTTCGTGTACCTGGCCCCGCTTGCCCTGATCTTCCTGATCGGCCCGGCGTCGGCCGTCATCGCCACGGTGATCTACGCGGCACCGCCCGTGATCCGGCTGACGGCGCACGGCATCCGCGGCATCCCGGAGAACACCCGCGAGGCCTCCGATTCGCTGGGCACAACGGGTCTGCAGCGGCTCGTCAACCTGCAGCTGCCCATGGCCCGGCGAACCATCGTCATGGGAATCAACCAGAGCACCATGGCGGCTCTGTCCATGGTCACCATCGCCGCCCTGATCGCGGCACCCGGGCTGGGCCAGGTGGTGGTCCGGGCGCTGCAGTCACTGGACGTCGGCACGGCCGTCAACGCCGGGCTCTCCATCGTCCTGCTGGCGATTGTGCTGGACCGGGTGACCACCGCCGCCAGCCGCCGCGCGGAACCCGGGGCGGCCCGGAACCGCAAGGTGTCCCGCCGGACCAGGTACATCCTGCTGGGCGTCAGCCTGGTGCTGGCACTGGCGATGGTGCAGTTGTCCCGGACGATGCTGTGGGCTGCGGCATTCCCGGCGGAGCTCAACGTCGGCCCGGTCATCGTCCAGGCAGTGGGCTCGGCCAGCGAGTGGATGCAGGCCAACCTGTCCCTGTTCACAGTGTCCTTCCGGGAAGCGGTCACCACCGGGATCCTGAACCCGTTCCAGTCACTGCTCACTGACACCCCCTTCTATATCCTGCTGGCCGTCATTGCCATGGCGGCCTACGCCCTAGGCGGCTGGAAACTCGCAGCCCTGACCACGGCCTGCCTGGGCGCCATCATCTACCTCGGCCTCTGGAGCGACTCCATGGTCACCCTGGCCGGGACACTCGTCGCCACCGCCGTGGTCATGATCCTGGGTATCGTCTTCGGCGTCGCCATGGGCCGGTCCGAGCGGATGGACCAGATCATGCGGCCCCTGCTGGATGCGGGCCAGACCATGCCTGCCTTTGTGTACCTGGTTCCGTTCCTGGGGCTCTTCGGTGCCACCCGATTCACCGCGATCATCGCCGGCATCATCTACGCCGCCCCCGTGGCCATCAAGATCACGGCCGACGGGATCTCGGCGATTTCCCCCACCGTTGTCGAAGCCGCCGTCGCCAGCGGCTCCACCCCCTGGCAGGTCATCACCAAGGTCCAGCTTCCGATGGCCAGGCAGACCCTGGCCCTCGCCGCCAACCAGGGCCTGATCTATGTCCTGGCCATGGTGGTGGTCGGTGCGCTCGTGGGCGCAGGCGGCCTCGGGTACGACGTCGTCGCCGGCTTCGTCCAAAGCTCGCTCTTCGGCAAGGGCCTCGCCGCCGGCCTTGCCATCGTCTTCCTCGGCATCCTGCTGGACAGGATGACCCAGGCTGCCGCAGCCAC
>DASWAW010000284.1:0-2930 GCA_036390955.1 Arthrobacter sp. | reverse complement strand
TACACGCCGCGCCCGGAGGCCGGGTCCCAGTGGCCGAACTCCTCGACAAAACCGTCGAGAACCCTATGCTCGTGGCGGTCTCCCAGCACGGCCGCGTGCTTGAGCATCTCGTCGTCGTCGAAGGACGCTTTGGGTGCGCGGCCGAGCTTCTCGTCGAGTTTGCGCAGCAGCTGGTATTCACAGCTGGCGGCCGTGACGAGGTCGCTCGCGGAGAAGACCAGGTCCTGCGCGGTACCTGCTACTTCCGGTTCAAGAAAAAACACTGTGCCCCCGATGTTGATGCGCTGCGCCGGTAGCGGTTCGCCGCCGAAGACTAGCGGCCAACGTAGCCTGGCCGTCTGTTTTCAAACTATCAAAGCCCTCTGACAATCAGGCAGACCAGTGACCAGCGACCAGTGACCAGCGACAGCCACCGGGAAGGGGCAACATACCGTTGTTTCCTGTCGCAGGGTCGGCGTAGGGTCTGAGGACCATGACTGAACAGCAACCCTATGAGCTGGTCCAGCGCTTCGCGCACTTCGAGCTGCGCCGCTATCCCGCGTACGTAGTGGCCGAAATACAGGTCAACGCAACGTTCGACCGGGCCGGTAATGCCGCCTTCCGGCACCTGTTCAACTACATCAGCGGCAGCAACACCGCCCGTCAGAAGCTGGCGATGACGGCCCCGGTGATCCAGGAGCTCGGTCCCTCGCAGAAGCTGGCGATGACCGCCCCGGTGCTCCAGAGCGGTCCGCTGCCGGGAAGCGAAGATCCCGCTGATTTTGTGGTTGCCTTTGTGCTCCCCGCAGGGTTGACGGAGGAAACGGCCCCGGTCCCGGCGGACTCCCAGGTCAAAATCCGGACCGTCCCCGGGTCCCTGGCGGCTGTTCTGCAATTCTCGGGCAGCGGCTCGGAAGCGGCCTTTGAACGGCGCAACACCGGCCTCCAGGCGGCACTGGTGCTGGCCGGGTTGACGCCCGTGGGGCCGCCACGGTTCGCCCGTTTCGATCCGCCGTTCAAACCGTGGTTCCTGCGCCGCAACGAGGTTGTGCAGGACGTCCAGGAGCCGCTTCCGCCGTCGGGCGAGCCCGGCCGCTGACCCGGGTAGGGCAAAATGGCAGGGTGACCCAACTCCCGCAGCGCCCCGCCAGTCCAGCCTCCGCACCGCCGCCCCGGACTCCGTCCGCCACGACGCAGGCCCCGCAGACCAAGGCCCCGCAGGCCAAGGCCCTGCAGTCCCAGGCCCCGCAGACCCAGGCCCCGCAGGCCCGGGCTCCCCACACCCAGGAGTCCGGCATCGCCGCCCAGATCGCCGCTGAACTCGGTGTCCAGGCCTGGCAGGTCAAAGCCGCCGTGGATCTGCTCGACGCCGGGTCCACCGTGCCGTTCATCGCCCGGTACCGCAAGGAAGCCACCGGGACGCTGGATGACACCCAGCTCCGCGAGCTGGAGGAGCGGCTGCGATACCTGCGCGAGCTGGAGGACCGCCGCCGGACCATCCTCGAGGCGATCGCAGCCCAGGGCGCGCTGACCCCGGAACTGCAGGCCGCCGTCGTCGGCGCCGACACGAAGTCGCGGCTGGAGGACATCTACCTGCCGTTCAAGACCAAGCGGCGGACCAAGGCGCAGATTGCCCGCGAGGCCGGGCTGGAGCCGCTCGCCGACGCCCTGCTGAAGCGGCCGGAGCTGGACCCGGAACGCGAAGCCGCCCGGTACCTCAACGCCGAACATTCCATTGACGACGCCGCCGCGGCGCTCGCCGGCGCCCGCTCCATCCTGGTGGAACGCGTCGCCCAGGACGCCGACCTGGCCGCCACGCTGCGGGAGCGGCTCTGGACCCAGGGCCGGATGGTGTCCCGCGTGAAGAAGGGCAAGGACGCCGAGGGGCAGAAGTTCAAGGACTATTTCGAGTTCTCCCAGCAGCCGGCCGGGATGCCCTCGCACCGTGTCCTGGCGCTGCTGCGCGGCGAGAAGGACGGGGTGCTGGAGCTGGATCTCGCCGAGGCTGAACCGAACGACGACGCCGCCCTCACCGCCGCGCGCGGCCGGTACGAAGCCGCCGTGGCCCGGTTCCTCGGGGTCGCCGACCGCGGCCGGGCCGCCGACGCCTGGCTGCTGCAAACCGCCCAGCTGGCTTGGCGCTCCCGGGTGCTCGCCCGGCTGACCGCCGACCTGCGAAGCCGGATGTTCGCCGCCGCCGAAGACGAGGCCGTGCGGGTCTTCGCCGCCAACCTGCGCGACGTGCTCCTCGCCGCGCCGGCCGGGAACCGCGCCACCCTGGGCCTGGACCCCGGGCTGCGCACCGGCGTGAAGGTCGCGGTGGTGGACGGCACCGGGAAGGTGGTGGCGACGGACACGATCTACCCGCACGCCCCGGCCCGGAAGTGGGACGAGGCGCTGCGGACGCTCGTGGACCTGGCGCGGAAGCACCGGGTTGAACTCGTGGCCATCGGCAACGGTACCGCGTCGCGGGAGACGGACAAGCTCGCCGCGGAACTGCTCAAGCAGCTCGCGGCGTCGGGCGCTGCCGCTGCGACAGATTCAGCCAAACCGCAGAAAATTGTGGTCTCCGAAGCGGGCGCCTCGGTGTATTCCGCGTCGGCGCTGGCCTCCGCCGAGCTGCCCGGGATGGATGTGTCCCTGCGGGGTGCCGTGTCCATCGCGAGGCGGCTCCAGGATCCGCTCGCGGAGCTGGTGAAGATCGAGCCGAAGTCGATCGGCGTCGGGCAGTACCAGCACGACGTCACCGCCGCCAAGCTGGACCGCAGCCTCGACGCCGTCGTCGAGGACTGCGTGAACGCCGTGGGCGTGGACGTCAACACCGCCTCCCCGGCGCTGCTGAGCCGGGTGGCCGGCGTCGGGCCGCTGCTGAGCGAGAACATCGTGGCGTACCGGAACGAGCACGGCCCGTTCCACAAACGCAGCGAGCTGAAGAAGGTGCCGCGGCTCGG
>DASWAW010000283.1:0-1979 GCA_036390955.1 Arthrobacter sp. | reverse complement strand
GGTCCAGGCGGGCCACAACTGGGATGCCCTGGTGGAGCACGCCGTGCGGCATGCCTGGTCCGGGATCGAGGCGCTCTCGGGCATCCCGGGCTCCACAGGTGCCACCCCGGTCCAGAACGTCGGTGCCTACGGCGCGGACGTCTCCCAGACCATCGCCGCCGTGCGGACCTGGGACCGGGAACGCAACGCCGTGCAGACCTTCGCCAACTCCGAGCTGAAGTTCGGCTACCGCGATTCGATCCTCAAACAGACCACCGTCAACGGCTCCCCGCGCTACGTGGTGCTCACGGTCGAGTTCCAGCTGCCGCTGGGCCGGATGAGCGCCCCCATCCGCTACGCCGAACTCGCCCGCTCCCTCGGCGTGGAGGCCGGCCAGCGCGCCTACTCCAACGATGTCCGGCGCGAGGTCCTCCGGCTGCGGGCGTCAAAGGGGATGGTGTGGGACGCGGCGGACCGGGACACCTATTCCACCGGCTCGTTCTTCACCAACCCGATCGTGCCGGCAGACGTGGCCGCCGGGCTGCCTGACGCCGCGCCACGCTACCCGGGCGGCGCGGACGGGCTGACCAAGCTCTCGGCTGCCTGGCTGATCGACCAGGCCGGCTATGGCAAGGGGTTCGGGCTCGAGCCGGACAGTGTCTCCGGCGGCCGGGCCTCTCTGTCGACCAAGCACACCCTGGCCATCACCAACCGGGGAACCGCCAGCACCGCGGACCTGCTGGCGATCGCGCGCGAGGTGCGCCGCGGCGTCGTCGAACGCTTCGGGATTGAACTGCATCCGGAACCGCTGCTCATCGGCGAGGAGCTCTAGGACCCGGTGGTCCTCAGTTCCGGCCGCGCTGCGGAACGGCCCGGCTGAACAGCATAAAGGTGAAGCCGGATGCGGCGGCGCCCAGGAAGAAGACCTGGCAAAACGCCACGGACTGGTCGCTGGGCCCGCTGCGGAGCAGGAAGCCTGCGAGGGCGAAGACCACCGCCCCGGCCAGCAGGGCCACGGACCCAAGCAGGAAACTCTGCACGGTGTCCGGGATCTCCCCGGGTTCCATGCCGTCCGGTGAGTCGCCGTCGACCGGCGCGGGGGACCGTGGCTGCACCGATGTGGCGGTGACGAAACTGGTCACCGCCACGGCCATGGACACCACGGCCACAAGCTGGAGGGTGCTCATCATGGGGGAGAGCCGCGTTCCGCTGGCGATGGCAATCGCGAGCCCCGCGGCCATGCCGGCAGCGCTGGAAGCCCAGCCCAGGAGGGCCAGTCTCCTGCTCAGGGGCCGCAGCAGCGGCCACATCTCGCTCATGGTCATCCACCAAGCGTAAGGAGTCCGGCTGGAAGGCGGCTGGGAACCACCCGTCCGGCGTCCTAGCATGGGTGCATGACAGCAACGGCGCGTCCCCGGCTCAGCCGCGCGATCCTGGGCCGGTTGCGGCTGGCCTCGCAGGGTCTGGCCGGGTCCGGTTTCCGCAGCGTCGCGGCAGCCGTGCGCTGGATGACGGCGATGCAGGCCCAGGACCTGGCGGCCTCCCTCTGGGCCGTGGGGCAGCGCGTGCCCGGCTCCCGCGTAGGGGACGTCCGCAGCGCCCTCAACCGGGGTGAAATAGTCCGCTCCTGGCCGATGCGCGGCACCCTGCACCTCCTGGCTCCCGAGGACCTGAAATGGATGCTGGCCATCACCTCAGACCGGCTGATCCGCGGCCTGGCCGGGCGCCACCGGGAGCTGGACATCTCTGCCGCGGACGTCGACGCCGCTGCCGGCACCGCGCTGCAGCTGGTCGCCGGCGGGGCGGCCGCCAGCCGGGCGGAGCTGTTCCAGGCCTTCGAACGGGCAGGCCAGTCCACCGCCGGCCAGCGCGGCATCCACCTGCTGGGGATCCTGTGCCAGCGGGCCTGGCTGGTGCAGGGCCCGCTGGCCGGCAACCAGCAGCTGGTGGTGGCCTTCGACGACTGGATCACCGAGTCGCGGACCCTGGACCGGGCGGCA
>DASWAW010000282.1:0-8317 GCA_036390955.1 Arthrobacter sp. | reverse complement strand
CAGGGCCAGTCCACGACACCGGGACAGGGTATTCCACACCTTCAGAAGGTGGCCCCTGGTGCCGACAGAAGACCTTGTGAAGCTGCGCCAATCACTGCGACAGGTCCACGAACTTGGCGGACCAACTGCCCCCGGCGAGCTCCTCATCCTCGTCGATCACGAACTCGATCGGCGCCGGCAGACCGCGCACTGGGGGCATACCTCCGGGACCAGCCCGGGACCGGAATAAAGCCGGCGCGGATATGGCCCAAGCCTGTTGGGGGTGGGCCGTATCCCCGTCGTTCCGACGGCGGAGTCGTCCTGGCGTCCAAGCCATTCCGGCCACGCGCGCAGCTGGCCTCCAATGGCGGGCTGAACAGTGGCCGCCCGCTCGGGCGCAAGTGGCATGTCCCACATTCCAGCAAGGTCGTGGACTCTTTATGGTCACCAGCTACCGGCACCGCCACCAGCACGTTGGGCCCCGCAGGTTTCAGGCATCAGGAACGCCAGCGCACGGCCGGACTTTCCATCGGCAGGACCTTTGTCTCTGACCAACCCTGCCGCCGGCAGCGATCCTAGAAAGAGACCGCTGCCCTGAAAGTCAACCGACCCTGTCCGCAGCGGCGGGGACTAGCGCGATGGCCAGAGGGCTCGAGAGCCCTCCAGAGTTGCCGCGGCCGGCACGACCCGATGGGGACCAGCCTCGTGCTTCACGGGAAGAGCGCCTTTAGGCATCCCGGGGCGGCCTCGTCATGTCAAATGGTGCGGGGTCCATCGCCCCCGGGTTAGAACAAAGGGAGGATCAGATGGGGACATGGCGAGGAGCCAGCTTGTGGATACGGGCGCTATCGTGGTTCCCCGTCCGTGCCAGTGCCGGACCTGGGACCGAGGATACGGATTTCATCACTGTGAACGGCGGATTGTTCAACTACGCACCCTCAGCCGAGGCTGTGGTCCGCAGCCTTGGATACGGGGACCGGACCGAAACCATCATCGACAGGGCAGGGAACCGCTATCCGCTGCTCGACGATGAGAACGGACACTGCAAACTTGGGCAATCCTCCGGAAAAGCAGATTTTGACTGGCTGCGGGAGGCGTGGGACTCCGCACAGCAGGAGGATCCGCAAAGATACCCCCTGGAACGAGTGATGCCGGACGCGGATATTGAATTTCTGGCATCCCTCTTCGAAATGCTGGAAGAAACGACCACCGGGGTGGTCGAAGGCTGGACCTGGAAGGTGCGACAGCCCGGCCGCACACTCCATCTTGAATCACTGGATGAGGTCAACGACCTGCTGCGCAAAGCGACTGACCTGCCGGACACCATCGTGCAGGACCCCTACGAACATCTGTACCGGCCCTACCGTATGATCCGGGGCACGCTGGCCCTGACAGACCGGCACTACCTCGTGTTCCGCGAAGAGTTCCCAGAGGATGTCCCCGACACCTGAACTTTGGCTGGCTCCGGCGATGCGGTGGCGAGGCATGGGAGGATCGGGGTATGGAAAACACCCCCGAGGTCCTCCGTTATGCGGCCTTTTCCACGACGCCGGACGGCGGCAATCCTGCCGGGCTGGTCCTCGATGCCCGCCACCTGGACGACGCCGGGATGCTGGCGGTGGCGGCCGCCGTCGGGTACGCCGAAACCGCTTTTGTGACGGAGCAGGGCGTCGACGGCGACCCGCGCCGGAGCCGGGTTCGGTACTTCTCGCCGATCGCCGAGGTGCCGTTCTGTGGCCATGCGACAACTGCGCTCGCCGTTGCGCTGAGCGTCCGCGACGGGGCAGGATCCTTCACCTTTGACACCCCAGTCGGCCCCGTCCTCATCGAAACAGCAGGCGAAGGCGCCGACGTCACCGCGTCGTTCACCGCCGTTGAGCCACAGCTGGCCGAATTCGACGACGCCGTCCTGGCTGAACTCCTCGGATTGCTCGGCGTCGGGCAGGGCGATCTCGATCCGGCATATCCGCCACGGATTGCGTATTCGGGAAACTGGCATCCGGTGCTGGTCTTCGCCGACCGTATCCTTTTCGATTCCTTTGGCTTCGATCCGGAGGCGATGCGCCGCCTCATGGACGTTCAGGGCTGGGCCGCAACGGTGACGATCCTGCGCCCTATTGCAGCTGGAGAATTCGAAGCCCGGAATCTGTTCCCGGTGGGAGCCATCACGGAAGACCCTGCGACGGGGGCCGCCGCGGCTGCGGTCGGCGCCTACCTGCGTCTGCTGGGCTTGGTCGAGCCCCCGTCGAGGGTTCTGATCCAGCAGGGACGGCACGTCGGCCGGCCGGGCCTACTTACCGTGGACATTCCCGCGGCCGGCGGGATAGTGGTCAGTGGCACGGCCGTCCGGATCCCCTTCCACCCCTCGTCAGGTGACTCAACCCCATGACCGCGGTCCCCGGCGTCAGTCACGCCGCCGCATGAGCGGCGGATTGAGCACGGTCCTGGTTGATTGGCCAGCAGCCGGACGGCCGGCTCCTAGTAGGCTCAATCCCACACGTGACTGACAGGAGGGTGCAGTGGCCGAGACTCTGACCGGGATGACGATGGCCGAGGTGCTGGCCGAGCTGGCCGCGCTCGAGGACCCGAGGGCGCGAGTGGTGAACGAGAAGCACGGTGACGACCACGGCGTGAACCTCGGCAAGCTGCGCGCGCTCGCGAAGCGGCTGAAAACGCAGCACGAACTCGCGCGCCCGCTCTGGGAGACCGGTGACACCGCGGCGAGACTGCTGGCGATCCTGATCTGCCGCCCGAAGGCGTTCGTGCACGACGAGCTGGACGCCATGTTGCGCGAGGCGCGGACCCCCAAGGTGCACGACTGGCTCGTGAACTACGTTGTGAAGAAGAACCCACACAATGAAGCGCTGCGCTTGGTCTGGTTCACCGATCCGGATCCGGTGGCCGCGAGTGCCGGGTGGGCGCTGACCACCGAACGCGTGGCAAAGAATCCCGAGGGCCTCGACCTGGCGGGACTGCTGGACATCATCGAAAAGGAGATGAAGGGCGCCCCGGACCGCCTGCAATGGGCGATGAACCACTGCCTGGCGCAGATCGGTATCGAGCACGCCGGGCACCGCGCCCGTGCCGTCGGCATCGGTGAGCGCCTGGAAGTGCTCAAGGACTACCCGACTCCCCCGGGCTGCACGTCTCCGTTCGCGCCCGCCTGGATCGCCGAGATGGTGCGCCGGCAGTCTGAGCCGTAGGGCCGTTCGCGTTCCGCCTGGATTCCCGCCCACCTAATGCTAAGCTTGCTTAGTTTATCTCTCTGTCTAGAAAAAGGCAGAGAGGGCAAACGAGAAACCCCCGTCAGTCATCACGATTGCCGGGGGTTTCTGCTTTGTGGATCCGGCCTGCTCATCTAACGCCCCCTGGGCCTCCAGCCTTGCTTCCCAGCCGTCAGCCCGCGCCCTGGCCCTCGCGAGCCACCTCCTCCAGAATTCTGGCTGTCGGCGGTGCCGACATCAGCTGCCCTATCACCTCTGGTTTCTCCCACACTTGGCTGCGCAGCCGTTCCAGAAAAGCCGTCGCAGCGTCCCCCGTGTCGAAGTCAAGGAGCACGGCCACGCTGTTTTGGTCCTCTGTATCCCGGAACACCCGGACGGACCGCGCACCCGCTGCGGCGCGGCCAGCGGGATCAGTGTCGAAGACTTTCTTCCATGCCTCGTAGTCCCGGACCGGATAGCTAATCTGCAGGGTGAACATCGTCGTTCCTTTCCCTCGGGCTGTGTCAGGACCACGATAGGCCGTTCGACGTCAACCCGGTAGGGCCGGAGAGCGGCCCTGATCCGGTGCTGCGCCTCCCTCCTGACAAGACATGGCTCCGGCCCGCCAGTTTGATCGAAGCGCTGCGCGTCATTCCGTCGCCTTCAGAGCCCTGCCCCGTCCCCGCGGCGCCGGGCCGCGACGTGTTCGGCGGCCATGATGGTAGGGATGTTGGTGTTGGCCGAAAGCGGTCCGGGAAGGATCGAGGCGTCGACGACCGAGAGACCTGGTACCCCGTAGACCCAACCCGCAGTGTCGACCACGGCGCCGGCGCGGGGATCCGTTCCCATCGCACAGGTGCCGACAGGGTGGTGGTACGTCGTGGCGGTGGCCTTGATCCAGTCACGGACGGCGTCGTCGCCGACCAGCTCCGGTCGTGTCGCGGGCCGGGGACCGCGGGTCAACCGGGCCAGATCGGGGTCGGCCACGGCAGCTTTCGCGATCTGCAGGCCCTCTGCCAGTCGGTCGATGTCCACCGGGTCACGGAAGTATCCGAGGTCGATGGCGGGTCCGGAGACCGGATCGAGTGTGAGCAGCCGCACCTGACCGCGTGAAACAGGCTTCAGCAGCGCAGCGGCGAGCAGGCAGCGGTAGCCGTCCCCAAGCCGGTAAGGTCCGCACACCATGAACTGGAGGTCCGGGGGGTCGGCTGAGGAACTACGGCTGCTCCGGGCTGTCGCCACCACCTGGAAAATTGGAGGGTCTCCCTGCGGCTCCAGACAGGGCAGTTCAATGGCCACCCACGGGTGGTCGGCGAGATTGTGTCCCACACCGGGCAGCTCCACCGCCACGGACCTGCCAAGCGCCGTAATGTCCCCGGCGGGGCCGATGCCGGAGCGGATGAGCAGCGCGGGCGAGTGGTAAGCGCCGGCGCAGACAATCACTTCATCGGCTGCAGTAATCTGGCCGTCGGTGGTCCGCACTCCCGACGCGCGACCGCCACCAACCAAGACCTCGGCGACCGGTGAGTCCGCGCGGATCGTCAGATTGGGACGGGAGCGGACCGGATCCAGATAGGCCAGCGCTGTGCTGACGCGCGTACCCCGCACACAGTTGACTGGCAACCCCGACACGCCGACGGCCCCCGGGGCGTTGTGGTCCGGAATGCGCGGGATCCCCACGCTCGCTATGGCGCCCTCCATTGCGAGCGTGAGCTCGGAGCATTCATCGCCCCGATATCGGCGGATCGGCACTGGCCCGTCCGTTCCGTGATAAGGGGCGGAACCGAAGTCGAGGTCATGTTCGAGGCGGAGGAAAGACGGCAGCACGTCCTCGAACTTCCATCCGTGCAGCGCCCAACCGTCGTAGTCGGCTGGATGCCCGCGCAGGGCGAACGTGGCGTTGACGGCAGACGACCCGCCTGTCACCCGCCCCTGCGGCAGGGCAAGCGGAGGGCCGCCGTCGACACCCGTCCCGTGGAGCCCCCAGTCGTGTGAGGCCGTGCTCGTGCCGTGGATGCCGTCAGCAAGATCGGGCGGAAGCGTGCCCGGCGGGTAGTCCGGCCCTGCTTCGAACAGCACGACCTGACGGGCTGGATCCTCGCTCAGCCGCGAAGCCAGCACGCAACCTGCAGTGCCCGCACCCACGATGGCCACGTCATACAGGTTCTTCATCTCCTGGCCTCCCTCAGCTCCAGCCCGGGCCGCCGGCCCGGTGTCTGAGCTCCTCTTCTTCGAGGCCCAGTTCGGGGTGAGCAGACCCTTCAGGGCCAAGAGCCGATCGCCTGCATCCCTGACGACATGTACAACCCGGGCAGGAGGGCAGGATTTGCGGGGACGAAGAACGCGAAGATGATCAGCGCTGCTCCGATGAACCTGCTCAGCGCCCGCCCACGGCTCCACGTCTTCTCCAGCAGCACGGCAGCTGCGATGATCGCCATCCAGCCCAGATTCATCACGCCCACGGCAGTCAGCACCACCATCAGTCCCCAGCAGCACCCGATGCAGTACAGGCCGTGGTACATGCCGACGCGAAGGTCACGCAGCCGGCCCTTGTACCCTCCGACATGGAGCAGGAAAGCTACCGGCGAGCGGCAGTGGCGGAGGCAGAAATCCTTGAGTGGGGTCAGTTGATAGATGCCGGCAGCTGCCACAACTCCGGCACCCACCCAGGCAGCGGCTTCGGGGGCTTGCATCGCCAGTTCGGCGGCCAGCACGGCCGTCGCATAGGCGATGGCCCCGAACGCGGACCATGACAACAGATACCCGATAACGAGCGCTACGGTTCGTGCCGCCCGGCCCGGAGCACTTCTCGTCGCACGGATGGACCGGAGGTAGGCAGCCGTCAGCGGAGCCAGGGATGGCAGCATCATGGCCGCCATCATAAGCGTCCAGGCCGCGAGGAACCCGGCCAGGCCGAACCCCATCGCCCCGGGTCCCGGAGGCATATCCCCGAACTCCAGGATGGTGAAGTACCACGCGGTGACCGCGCACCCAAGCAGCACCAGCAGTGCAGCTTGGTTGCGGATCCTTACATGGGCTTGCCCCGGCAATTCAGGCCGACCAGGCGAACGGTGCCGAGAAGGAGTTCTTCCCGGCGTTGTCCCATGTCATCCCGAAAGCATCCACGGTGGACGAGATAGCGCGTCCGGCCGCCAGCGTGTCGGCGGGGAAACCGGCTCCGCTAACCTTCACCCCGGCGCCGGTTGTATCGAGGGGAGAAACGAAGTCCTCCACTGCCATGTCCACGGCCCCGCCGATCCGGACGCTGTGCCTGCGGCCCTCATCGGCGTAGGTGAATTCGCGGGACTCCATGCCCAGCATTTCCCCGATCAACGGACCCAGACCCTCCATCGGCCCGCCCAGCTGCCCCCCGAACACCTTCCCGAGCGCTTCTGCCTGCTCCGGGGAAGCCGCTGCATCCATCAGGACCCCGACTTTCCACCCGCCCTCGCCCATCACCGCAGGCGTATCAGCCACCACGCAGACGTTGAGGCCGCCGACATCGACGCCGTTAATATCGCCCCGGCGGACGTGGAAAGCCAGCGCGACGTTGCAACGGTCATTGTCCGCAGGCAAGGTCAGGCCGGAGGTCAAACAGGGGCAGACCATATCGCAATTGCAGTTTTCGAAGTACGTGCCTTCGATTCGCCATGTCATCTGAGGCTCCCTCCAATGGAAACCCCCCATGCTCAAAGTTTCCCCCCGGCCACAGGCGGCGTCAACAAGAAAAGCCGCTGGACGGCAGTGGTTGCGGCGCAGGCCGGGAGGCCAGCGTGGACGAGTGACAGAGCCTGGGCAACGGCAGTCTTCACCGGTCCGCGGGCAGCGATTCCACCCCGTCCTAAGGCCTAGTCCCCCACCACGATGCGCCCAACGATCATGCGCATGATCTCGTTGCTGCCCTCCAGGATCTGGTGGACCCGCAGGTCCCGGACGATCTTCTCCAGTCCGTACTCGGAGAGGTAGCCGTAGCCCCCGTGGAGCTGGATCGCGCTGTTGGCGACGTTGAACCCGGCATCCGTGGCGACCCGTTTGGCCATGGCACAAAGCTTGACGGCGTCGGGCGCCCCGCGGTCCAGCGCGTCCGCTGCCCGCCAGAGCAGCGCCCGGGCGGTGACGAGCTCCGTTTCCATGTCGGCGAGCTGGAACAGCAGGGCCTGCTGGTTGATCAGCGGACCGCCGAACGCCTGCCGATCCTTGAGGTAGGCCACCGATTTATCCAGGGCCGTCTGTCCGCCGCCCAAGGAGCAGGCCCCTATATTGATGCGGCCGCCATTGAGCCCTTTCATCGCAATCCCGAAACCGCTGCCTTCCTCGCCGAGCCGGTTGGCAACCGGAACCCTGACATTGTCAAAGACCACCTGGCGGGTCGGTTGGGCGTTCCACCCCATCTTCTTCTCGTTCGCCCCGAACGACAGGCCCGGAGTGCCCGCCGGGACGACGATGGCGGTGATGCCGCGGCTTCCGGTGTCGGCCGTGCGGGCCATCACAATGTAGTAGCTGGAGGACCCCGCCCCGGAGATGAACTGCTTGACTCCGTTCAGCACATAGTCTCCGCCGTCACGCACCGCTTTGGTGCTCAGCGCTGCAGCGTCGGAGCCGGCACCGGGCTCTGTGAGGCAGTAGCTGCCCAGCGCCTCCATGGATGCCATCTGTGGCACCCACTCTGCGCGTTGTTCATCGTTTCCGAACGAGTCGATCATCCACACCACCATGTTGTGGATGGAGATGTAGGCGGCAATTGTCGGATCGGCCTTGGCCAGTTCTTCGAAGATCAGCACCGCATCACTGCGCGTCAGTCCGGAGCCGCCGAACTGCTCCCGGACGTAGATGCCGCCCATGCCCAGCGCGCCAGCCTCGGCCAGCACGTCCACCGGGAAGTGCTTGGTCTCGTCCCACTTCGCAGCGTGCGGGGCCAGCGCCTCGTTGGCGAAGTCCCGCACCATCTGGACCAGCGCCTGCTGGTCCTCGTTGAGTTCAAACATGCCCATGTCCTGTCGAAGATGTGGATGGTGACCTCAATATAGTAGGAAGACCTAGTAATTGCTAGGACGGACTGCGGACGGGCCGAGGGTCGACGTCCGTCAAGTGTCTGTGTAGACCGGTAACCTCGGGATCATGACTGACAGCCCGCA
>DASWAW010000281.1:0-4051 GCA_036390955.1 Arthrobacter sp. | reverse complement strand
GCGTCAGTGAAGCCCTCGGCACCACGCACTGGTACCTGGGCATGCTCAGGGACTCGACGGCGGCAGCCGAGCGGCTCTGCCACGTGCTGTCCAACTCCCGGCTCATCGCCGACCTGCTGGAAGTCTCGCCTGAATCCGTGGCCTGGCTCGGCTCGGACAAGGAACTGGTGCCGCTGACCTTCGAGGCGCAGTGGCTTGAGATTGCCTCCAAGATGTCCCGGCATGCGGAGCCGGAAAGCGCGATGCGCCTGATCCGGCTGATCCGGCGCCGTGAGATCCTGCGGATTGCGATCGCGGACAGCGCGGGACTGCTGGACCAGGACCACGTGGGCGCAGCGCTGGCTGACACGGACCGGGCCGCGGTCCTGGGAGCCCTGCGTGTCGCGGAAACCATGGTCACGGCGGAGGAGCCGCTCAAAACGCATGTGCTGGTGGTCGCCATGGGGCGGCAGGGCGGCCGGGAGATCGGCTACGGCTCGGACGCCGACGTGATCTACGTGCACCGCGGGCTTCCCGGAATCCCGGAGGACGAGGCCCAGCAGCAGGCCCTGCAGATCGTGAGCCGGCTCTCCAGCCTGCTGACCCAGCCGCTGAAGCCCGCCATCCTGGCCGAACGTGTCCTGATGGTCGATGCGGACCTCCGTCCCGAGGGCAAGAGCGGGCCCATGGTGCGGTCGCTGGATTCCTACGCGGAGTATTACCGCCGGTGGTCACTCGTCTGGGAGGCGCAGGCGCTGCTGCGCGCCCGCCCCATGGCGGGGGACGATGAGCTGGCCGCCGACTTCGTGGCACTGATCGACCCGGTCCGGTACCCCGAATCCCTCTCCGAGCAGGACGTGCGGGAAGTCCGGCGGGTAAAGGCCAGGGTCGAGGCGGAACGGCTGCCGCGCGGCGCAGATCCGGCCCGGCACCTGAAGCTCGGCCGCGGCGGACTGAGCGACGTCGAATGGCTGGCCCAGCTGCTCCAGCTGCAGCACGCCGGAAAGCACCCCGAGCTGCGGACCACGTCCACGGTGGAGGCACTCGAGGCGGCGGCCGCCGTCGGGCTCCTCGAGGCGGGGGACGTGGTGATCCTGCTGCGGGCCTGGCGCCTGGCGAGCCGGATCCGGTCGGCCAACGTGATCTGGACCGGCCGGGCCTCGGATGTGCTGCCGTCCTCCCGCCGGGACCTGGAAGCGGTGGCGCGCTGGTGCGGTTACGGGCAGGGCAACGCCGCCGAGCTCGAGGAGGATTATCTGAGGCTGAGCCGGCGGGCCCGGAGTGTGTTCGAACGGGTTTTCTACGGCCAGTGACCGTCGCGCGGCACTAACGCCGGGAACCGGGCCGGAAGGGTCCGGGGGCTGACACCCCGAGGGGCGCGGTGCTACCTTATCCGCATGGCCAGACAACTCTTTGTGAACCTCCCCGTCAAGGACCTCGACAAGACGGTGGAGTTTTTCACCGCTCTGGGTTTTTCCTTTAATCCCGACTTCACCGATGAGAATGCCACGTGCATGATCGTCAACGACGACGCGTTCGTGATGCTGCTCGTCGAGGCCTACTTCAAGACCTTCACGTCCAAGGCTGTCGCGGAGGCGTCAGATGCCGCGGAGGTCATCATGTCCTTCTCCCTGGACAGCCGCGAGGCGGTTGACGAGCTGGTCCGGAAGGCACTCACGTCCGGCGGCGCACCGTCCCAGGAAGCCCAGGACTACGGCTTCATGTACACCCACAGCTTCCAGGACCCGGACGGCCACCTGTGGGAAGTCTTCTGGATGGACCCGGCGGGGCCGCCGAAGGACGCCGCGCTCTGAGCTGAGCCGCGTCTGCGGCCGCGGGGCACCCCGGTGGCTTCGGTACGCTTCTGTCATGCCGGAAAACGTGTGGCTGATGCCGCTGAAGAACCTCGACGACGACGCCCGCGCCATCAAACTGGGGGAGATCGCCGAACTCGAAGTCACCGAAGCACAGCGGAGGTTTGTCGGGGAGCCGCTCCGCATGGTGCTCATCGGGCTGGAGGAGGACTCCCGGCACCCCTTTGCGATTGACGTCAACGGCTCCGCCGTCGGGGTCCTGACGCTGCAGACCGGGGCAGCGACCCTAGCCGGCTGGGCCGACGACGATTCTGTCTGGCTGCTCCGCGGCTTCCTGATCGACCGCCGGCAGCAGGGCAGGGGCCTCGGCACGGCGGCAGCGGACGCCGCCGTCCGCGCGGCCGCGAAACTGACGGCGGCCCTGGGCGGCGGGCAGGCCGGCGTCGTGCTCTCCGTCAACGAAGAGAACCCTGCCGGACAGGCCGCGTACCGCAAGGCCGGCTTCGAGGACCGCGGCGGGTATCTTGGCGGCGACGCAGGCCCGCAGCGGACCTTCTACCGGGCGTTCTGACCAGGCGGCGGGTTGACTGGGCCATTCTTGTGGTCGGTAATGGAACCATGCTTCGCCGCACGAAAGGTGCATGATGGGCCTCCTGCTCGTAGAACCGGTTATCCAGGAGCTCCGCATGCCGCCGGGGATCGCAGGTCCGGGCGAGGTGGCGTTCGACGTGCGTTGCTTCCTGGTGTCCCACCAGGCAGGGCTCCTGGTGGTCGACGCGGGTCCGATGGGGAGTGCAGGCGCCATAGGTTCGGTCCTGGACCGGGTCGGCGCCGGCTGGGGTGACATCACGGATGTCGTCCTCACTCATGCGCATCCAGACCACGTGGGAGGCCTCGGCGAACTCGCGGACAGGAGCCCCGGCGCCGCCATCTGGGCCGGGACGGCGGACTGTCGTGGGATCCGTTCCGCCGTCCCGCTGCGCCCGCTCCTCGAAGGTGACAGTGTCCGAAGCCTTCAGGTTCTGCACACCCCAGGCCACACCGCGGGGCACATCAGCCTGTTGCACGGGGACGGCATCCTGTTCGTTGGGGATGCGGTGGGGACGGTGGCGGGTGCCATGAGACGAGCGCCGGAGCCGTTTACGGCCGACGCGGCCGAGGCCGAGCTGTCGTTGCGGAGGCTGAGCCGGCTGGAGCCCGACCGGATGGTCTTCTCGCACGGGCCGGAGATCCCCGACCCCGTCGGGGCCCTGCGCCGGCTCCTCGATGTTGCGCCGGGGGCACCTTGAAAGTTCCGGCCGGGGCCCAGGGACATCGGCCGCTTCCGGGGCCGGCCGAGACTGATGCGGTGTTGCGGGCGGCAATGGATTAAAGACCGGCGGCCCCCACCGGAAGGTGGGGGCCGCCGTCGTGCAGTCCCTTGGCGGAAATCCGCTAGTTAGACGCCGTAGTACAGCTCGAACTCGTACGGGTTCGGGCGCAGCGAGAGCGGACGGATCTCGTTCTCGTACTTGTATTCGATCCAGGTGTCGATCAGGTCCTGGGTGAAGACGCCGCCGGCCTGGAGGAACTCGTTGTCCTCGGCCAGGGCATCCAGTGCCTCTTCGAGCGTGCCGGGAGCCTTGGGGATGTCCTTGGCTTCCTCGGCGGGGAGCTCGTAGAGGTCCTTGTCGATCGGGGCCGGCGGTTCGATGCGGTTGCGGATGCCGTCAATGCCGGCCATCAGCTGGGCGGCGAAGGCCAGGTACGGGTTGGACGAGGGGTCCGGAGCGCGGAACTCGATGCGCTTGGCCTTCGGGTTGGAGCCCGTGATCGGGATACGGATACCGGCGGAGCGGTTGCCCTGCGAGTAGACCATGTTGACCGGAGCCTCGAAGCCCTTGACCAGGCGGCGGTAGGAGTTCACCGTCGGGTTGGTGAAGGCCAGCACGGCCGAGGAGTGCTTCAGCAGGCCGCCGATGTACCAGCGGGCCATGTCGGAGAGGCCGGCGTAGCCCTTTTCGTCGTAGAACAGCGGCTCGCCACCGTTCCAGAGCGACTGGTGGCAGTGCATGCCCGAGCCGTTGTCACCGAAGACCGGCTTCGGCATGAAGGTGACCGACTTGCCCCAGGCGTCGGCGGTGTTCTTGATGACGTACTTGAACTTCTGCAGGTCATCAGCCGCGTGGGTCAGGGTGGTGAACTTGTAGTTGATCTCAGCCTGGCCGGCGGAACCGACCTCGTGGTGGCTGCGCTCGACCTCAAGGCCGGCTTCGTCC
>DASWAW010000280.1:0-2101 GCA_036390955.1 Arthrobacter sp. | reverse complement strand
AGTGTGACAAACTTTGTAATACCCGCCGCCCGGAAACTAGCCAAGAGGACCGGCATCATTCATGCTTAGCACTATGACCTCACTGTCGAGCCAGTACCGGATCATCGCGGTCTGCACCGGGAACATCTGCCGGTCCCCGATGGCCGAGCTGATGCTGGCGGAGGCCATCGCCGCGGAGGGCCTGACCGGCGCCGTGGTGGATTCCGCGGGGACCACCGCCTACGAGGTGGGCCGTCCCATTGACCCGCGGGCCGCCCGCAAGCTCACCGCGCACAGCATCGCCTCGGACCGTCATGTGGCGCGCGAATGGCGGGCAGAGTGGTTCCAGGCCCGCGAACTCATCCTGGCCCTGGACGTGGACCACTTCGGCTGGCTGCAGCAGGCGGCGCCGGACCGCGAGTCCCTGTCAAAGATCCGCATGCTGCGCAGCTTCGATCCGGCCGTCGCGGGCAAAGACCCCCTGGACCAGGGCATCGAAGACCCCTGGTACGGCGGGCATGCGGACTTCGACGTCACCTGGGACCTGATCCATGCCGCCCTTCCCGGGATCATCGCCCATGTCCGGGCAGAGCTGGCCCAGCGCCAACGGGGTGCCGGGCAGCATCCCGGCACCGCAGGGCGGCGGGTACGCTCTATTTCATGAGTCCCGCACCCGTCATCATCGCCATCGACGGACGATCCGGCGCCGGCAAGACCACCCTGGCGATCGAACTGGCGGCACGGCTCCGCGAGCACCACAAGGTTTCCCTCTTCCATCTCGAGGACATCTACCCCGGCTGGAACGGGCTCGCGGCCGGGATCGAACGCTACGCGTCGACGGTCCTGGCACCGCTGCACCGCGGCGAGCCGGCCGAATGGGTCAGCTGGGACTGGGCGGCGCACTACGACGGCGATGTCCGCACCACCCAGCCCGCCGAAATCGTTCTGGTGGAAGGCGTGGGTGCCGCTGCGGAGGCCGCCCGCCCCTTCCTGACCGCAGTGGTCTGGGCCGATTCGCCTGAACAGGACCGCCGCCACCGGGCCCTGGCCCGCGACGGCGGCAGCTACGAACCCTATTGGGACCAGTGGGCCGGCCAGGAGCAGGAGTGGCTGGCCGGGGACGACGTTCCGGCCCGCGCCGATGTGCGGGTACTCAACCTTGCCGACGGCTCCGCTCCCGGGGAAGTGCTGCAGGCTCTGCAATACCTGCCCGCCCTGTCCCCGGCGCTGCTCCCGGAGCTTGCCGCCCGCCACGGGCTCCAGCTCCGCGCCGAGCGGATCGACGCCGCCCCGGACCCGGCCCGGCTGTTCGAGTCCCTCTTCGGCGGCTCCGCCCGTGCCGTGTGGCTCGACTCCTCGCTGCCGCCCGCCGGCAACGCGGCGGCGGAACGGAGCCGCTTCAGCATCCTGGCGGACGACGGCGGCCCGTTCGGCCAGTCGGTCCGGCACAGTTCGGGCAGAACGCAGGTGAGCGTCGGCAACGCCAGCGTGCGGATTGAAGGGCCGTTCTTCCGCTGGCTCGACGGTGTCTGGGGCCGCCGCTCCCTCCGCGCCCCCGGGGATTACCCCTGCGAGTTCACCCTGGGCTGGCTCGGCTACCTCGGCTACGAGCTCAAACGCGAGACCGGCGGCAGCGACGTCACCGCCGAAACCCCCGATGCGTGCCTGCTGTTCGCCGGCCGCGCCGTGGTGCTGGACCATGTGGAGCACACTGTCTGGCTGCTGGCCCTGGACACCGCGGACGCCGCGGGGTGGCTGGCGACGGCCCGCACCGCCACCGAGGCAGCGGCCGGTTCGGCAGCGGCAGCCGGCGGCAGCGGCGCCGTCGGAGATTCCGCCCCCGGCCGCGCCCCCCTGGACTTCACTGCGCGGGATTCGGAAGTCGCCTACAAGGCCAAAATCACCGAGGCCCAGCACCAGATCGCCGAGGGAAACACCTACGAGGTCTGCCTGACCACCGCACTGACGGCAGAACTGGACGCCGCTGCCCCCGGCCCGTGGCGGTCCTATCTGGCCCTGCGCCGGAGGAACCCGGCCCCGTTCGCCAGCTACCTGCGCTTCGGGGACCTCACCGTGGCGAGCACCTCGCCGGAGCGTTTCCTGCGGATCGCGGCGGACGGCG